>JALONZ010000236.1 GCA_025454675.1 Anaerolineae bacterium
CGAAAATGCCAAAATAGTCGTCACTCGTGCCGCCGATGCCGTCCAAAAATTATTGGCGGACGGCGTAATAGCGTATGGCATCACGACTGGCTTTGGCGCATTCAAAGATAAACTCATCCCGCCCGAAGATGTCGAGTTGCTCCAATATAACATCATCGTCAGTCATGCGGTGGGCATCGGCGACCCGTTTGATATTCCCACCACCCGCGCCATTATGCTCATCCGCGCCAATACACTCGCAAAAGGCTATTCTGGCATTCGCCTGTCCACCTTGCAACTGTTGGTGGACATGTTGAACGCGGGCGTGCATCCGATTATCCCCGAAAAAGGGTCTTTGGGCGCGAGTGGCGACCTCGCTCCGTTGGCACATATGGCGCTCCCGCTCATTGGTGAGGGTGAAGCCCTGTATCGTGATGAAAAATTGGACGGCAGGACGGCGATGATGTTGGCAGGCTTGCACCCGATAAAACTCGCCGCCAAAGAAGGCTTGGCGCTCACCAACGGCACGACCATCATGTGCGCGATTGGCGTATTAGAGACCGTCCGCGCCGAGATGATTAACGCCACCGCCGATATTGCGGGTTGCCTAAGCCTAGAAGCCTTGCATGGCACACCGATGGCATTCGACCCGCGCATTCATGCCTTGCGCCCATTCCCGCGCCAAATCGAATGTGCCAGTCATCTGCGTCAATTATTAACAGGTAGCACCTTCACACGCGAATATGACCCCAAAAATGTGCAAGATGCCTATACCCTGCGCTGTATCCCCCAAGTGCATGGCGCGGTGCGCGATGCGATTGCGTATGCGCGGTGGGTATTCGAGATTGAGCTGAACGCCGTCACCGATAACCCACTCATTTTTATAGATGATGCCACAGGCACAATCGAAGTGATTTCTGGCGGGAATTTTCATGGTGAACCGTTGGCGATTGCGATGGATTATTTGTGCATCGCCATGAGTGAACTCGGTAATATCAGCGAAAGGCGAATTATGCGCCTGATTGATGAAGCCAGTAATACCCACACCCTACCCGCCTTCCTCACCAAAAATGGTGGCTTGAATAGCGGGTTTATGATTGTGCAATATACCGCCGCCGCGCTTGCCACCGAGAGTAAGGTGCTATCTCACCCCGCCAGCGTGGACACCATCCCCACATCCGCCAATGTCGAAGACCATGTGAGCATGGGCGTGACGGCGGCGCTCAAAGTACGGCGTGTGATGACCAATGTGGAACGCATTTTGGCGCTCGAATTGATGTCTGGGGCGCAAGGGATAAATTTTCGGCGCGAGGTGATGCCGAATGCACGACTAGGCGCAGGGACACAACCCGTCTATGAACTGATTCGCAAGCATGTGCCATATATCGAAGCTGATACGGTCATGTATCCGTATATCAATAAAATGTGCGACTTGGTGCAATCGGGGACGGTGGCAAAGGTGTCGGCACGGGGGTGAATGAGTCTCCCCCCCCGTTATAACACCCTAACTCGGCACTTCCCAAACGGGTTCGCCGTTCAAAATCTTTTCTAATAGCACAGGGAAACGTTTACCATCAATCGGCTTGCCCAAAAAGCTATGAAAACCCGCGTTTTTAGCGACATTCAGATGGCTGGTATGCGTGGTATATGCCACAACGGGCGTGTTTGCAAATTGTGGGGTTTGCTGAATATATTCCAGAACACTATAGCCATTGGCTTGGGGCATTTCCAAATCTAAAAATACCACATCAGGCACGGCAACTTGCCCTAATTGCGACCCCATATCATAACTGTCTTTGATGACCGTGGCGGTCATATCCACCTGCTTCAGCAATTGCATCATCACCTTGATGCTGGTCTCATCGTCCTCAATAATCAGCGCGGTTTTGCCTGTAAATTTTATCATGGTGTGCTTCTTTCTAATAATGACGGTTAATCAATGATAATCATATTCGTTAAATTCTTCACCCCAAACGGTATGCCCTTCCAAAATCGCCCCAATCATCTTCGCAAAGTGTTGATTGTTAATCGGTTTGGGGATATATCCGCGAAAACCTTTGGCGCGGGCTTTGTTCATCTCGATGGCGGGGTCGGATGCACTCACTACCACCACAGGAATATGGGCAAATTCGGGGTTGGTTTGCAACTGGTCATAAATATCATACCCCGTTACACCATTGGGGAGCATCAAATCCATCAAGATAATGTCAATGTTCTCGGCTTCATGAATGCGTTGGAGGGTATTGATGGCGAAGCGGTCAACGAACACTTTTGCGCCAGCGGCTTGGAGCAAAATTTTCATAATTGTACCATTGCCCGCGTTATCTTCAACAATAAAAATCCGTTTTCCTGCCACAGACATTAAAAAGTTCATCTGAATTACTCCTACGGTAAATACCATATCGCTTCACCAGCGAGGATACGAGAAACGAGTTGCGGAAAAATTGTGTTATCAATCGGCTTGCCAATCAATCCGTTAAAGCCTGCCGCCCGCAATTGCTCAACATCATGCGACATCACATTGGCAGTCATGGCAATCACCGTTATCTGGGCAAAATCAAAGTCTTGGCGAAGCATGGATAGCACCTCATAACCATCATGTGGGCGCATCTGAATATCCAAAAAAATGATCGTCGGTTTAGGCGCTAATTCATGCACCCGCGTCATAAAATCGGCGCTATTCTCAAAAATATGCAGATGCTCATGTTTCATCACCCGTGTGATGAGGATTTTCACCACCTGCCGACTGGAGAAATCATCTTCTACATACAAAAATACGGGGTTCATACCACCTCCAAACGAAGCGCATTGGCTTCTTCTTCGGTCAGGATGGGCAATTCAACATAAAATGTTGTGCCAACACCGACTGTACTTTCAAACCAAATTTTGCCATGATGTGATTCCACGAAGTATTTAGAAATCGGCATCCCCAGCCCCGTGCCAACCACCTCTAAATTATCGTTTTGCGCCTGCTTGAACGATTCAAACACCAATTCATAATTCTCTGGGGAAATACCTACCCCTGTATCCGTAATTTTGACATGAATATGCGATGCCGTGGCATGAGCATAAACCGTCACCGACCCCTCACGGGTAAATTTGAACGCATTCGACAGGATATTCAAAAATACTTGACGGATGCGCCGTTTATCGCCGTAGCCAATCGGCATTTTGTCTTGAATATCGGTGATAAGTTGGACGGGCTTGTCTTTGGATAACCCTTTGCCGATTGCCACCACCGCGCCTAATGTCTCATTAAAATCCACTTGTTGGATGAACAAATCCATCAAGCCCGCCTCAATTTTGGTCACATCCAAAATATCATTGATGAGTGCCAGTAGGTGCTTGCCACTGCCAATAGATTGACGAAGCATGTCCTCTTGTTCATGATTCACCTCGCCCACCACCCCATCAGCCACAAACGCCGTAAAATTGAGGATGGCATTGAGTGGTGTGCGTAATTCGTGGCTCATGTTCGCCAAAAATTTGGTCTTAATGGTGTTGGCATCTTCGGCTTTTTGGCGGGCAATATCCAATTCTTTGGTGCGTTCTTGCAATTGGGCGGTGCGTTCTTGAACGCGGTTATCCAGTTCACTCACAAACCCCTGTAATTCATCTTGACGAGAATCGAATTCACGTCGCAAAATGTATAACAACAGGTTAAACACAACCAGCATGATGAGGGTTAAGATTGTGGCAGGATAGAGTGAAATGAGTTGTTGCAAAATTTCTGCGGGAGAAACTGCCAGCACCGTTTCTGGGATATGAAAGAGTTGAATGAAAAAGACTAGCCCAAACGATAATATAATCAAATAGGGGATTTGTTGGCGTGGCAACACCACTTGACCATACAAACACACCAATAACAAAAAAAACAGGCTTATGTTTAGCCAAATACCGAGTGATGTGGCTAGTGTCAAAAACCCAAAGCTCGGCATCGCCAATAATGTCCACCCCGCAACAACAAGGTAGCCACGATGTGCCAAAAAAAACGGGACAAGTAATAAAAATTCAAAGGTGATGACTGTCACCAGCCGATTCGTCTTTGCCTCTGGCGAACCTTCTAATACAGGAAACAAAAAGAATATCACAAAAAGCACAATGACAATCAAAATGAGGGTAGATGCCCGAATAACACGCTCACGGAACTTAGCCCCCCGTTCATTAGAACGCGGGGTTAGCCACCACGATACAAATTGCTTAGGAGACCATCCAAATTGTGGATTGGGCATAACAACATTATCAGTAGACATATAAATAACCTTGTTCAGCTAAATGACGACAAACTTAGTATGCCTCAAGTCGTAAGGCAATTGCCTTTTCTTCGGTCAGGATGGGCAATTCAACATAAAATGTTGTGCCAAAGCCAACTTTACTCTTAAACTCAATCTTACCACGATGTGACTCCACGAAGTATTTAGAAATCGGCATCCCCAGCCCTGTGCCAATCACCTCTAGGTTATCATTTTGCACTTGCTTGAATGACTCAAATACCAAGCCATAAGATTCAGGTACAACCCCTACCCTTTGTACCTCTATTCTCAAACGAATATGCGAAGCGGTAAATTACTCGTTGAGGGATATTAACATAATCAACGTCAGTTATGGATAATTTTTTAGTCTTGAACCTCATCCCCCCGACCCCCTTCTCCATGTTGGAGAAGGGAGAGAAAACCCATTTTTGGGGTCAGGTTTGAAGTCCCCTCTCCGTTTTGGAGAGGGGATTTAGGGGTGAGGTCATATTTTTATCTTTAACCATAACTCACGAGTAGCCTTCGCTATGTCATTATAAAAACAGCCCCTATCCCCCCCCCACTGCGTG
>JALONZ010000237.1 GCA_025454675.1 Anaerolineae bacterium
GTGTTACTTGGTGATGCGTCCCCTGTGTTAAATGCGATGGCGGGGCTTATTCTGCCGTATTTGGCGATGCGCCAACCCCATATTAAAGAAGTGACCAACGGTGAATTATTGGCGCTGATGGATATGGTACTCAAAGATTTGGAAGCGGGTGATTTGCTCCCTGCGGTGTATGAAGATATTCAGGCGCAATGTGTGGGCTTATTGCGTCAATTGTTGACGGGCGGTGTGACTCATGTGATGTTGACCCTGTTTGATAAGCCTGTTTTGGAAACTGTTGTGACCGAAAAACCGAAGGAAATCCCGCTCAAACCGACACTGCTCCCCAAAACAGGGCAGTTGAATCCGTTGTATGGTGAGGCGAAAGCACAAACGCCGAATCCCACCCCAAAGCCACCGGATTTGGCGCAATTGCCCGATGATAATGTGCCAAATACCCCAACGGAGCAAATGTTTGTCAAAGATATTTTCTTGGATAAGTCGCGCAAGCGTGTTTTACCAATTCCCGACTTGCCCAAACCGGATACCAAAAAGAAGGATGATGATACGCGATGAACGACCCCAATCATCAACTGGATTTATTGCGAAAAGTGCGCCTTGCGCTTAAAAATCATCAATATCAAAGTGCCATCACCTATTTGCAAGAGACAGTTGAATTGGCGCATACATCGGGTGATTATGGCGCAGAAGGGCGGCATCTTGGCAATCTGGCGTTGATTTATTATCGGCTCAATCAACCAGAACGGGCGCTAGATTATTTTCAGAAAGCCTTGCGTTGTGCGCGATTAGATAATGACCGTGTGACAGAAGGCGGGTTATTGGGCAACATTGGCAACATTTTACGTGAATTGGGTCGGTATGATGATGCCAAAACCTATCTGCAACAAGCCCTCGTCATTGCCCGTGATATTAGCGATAGGCGCGGGATGGGCATTTGGTTGGGCAATTTGGGCTTGTTGTATGATGATATGAAAGAGGTTCAAGAAGCGATTGGCTTTCATGCTCAATCGGTAGAGATTGCGCGTGAATTTAATGATAAGCGCGGGCTTGCGTCATATGACGGCAGGTGAATTGGTATTTGCGTTTAATTACCTCAAAGAAGCCACCGATTTATTCCGCGAATTGGGTGAACAAGCCGATTTAACATTGCGCCTGACGATGATGGGCAACATCCAGATGGATTTGGGTAAATTGGCAAATACCCCCAA
Source organism: Anaerolineae bacterium (assembly GCA_025454675.1). GTDB lineage: Bacteria > Chloroflexota > Anaerolineae > Aggregatilineales > Phototrophicaceae. The sequence continues at coordinate 1,206 of JALONZ010000237.1, forward strand.
ACAAGCCCGCAAACATTTTGCCGAAGCATTGGAGTTATACACCCAAACATTGCGACTATCACGCATGGTACAAGATACCACCACCGAAGCCCAATTATTGAGCAATATCGGGCGCATTTATCTGGCACTTGAACAATATGACCGTGCGGTTGAGTATTTTTATGCCGCCAGTCAATTGTATAATACACTTGGCATGGAAGCCGAATATCGGCAATGTGTCTTTCAAATTGAACAGGGTATGAAACTCATTAACCAGTTATAGGGTCTTATGTATCGTAGACGGTCATCTTCATCTCGAACACTTTTTACCCTCATCTTACTCGGTATGGTGGGGGGAATTGCATTTTTGATTTTTGATGGATTACGTACCTCATCCACACCCATTTCTACGCCATCCATCCCAACCATCGAACAACCTACCAGCACACCTCAAGTCATCGTTCAACAACCCACAGCCAGCATTACAGCCACCCCAACCCCCGCGCCCAAGACAGTATCGTTGGTCATCCCCTCGTTAGCCGTCAATGCCCCGATTATTGATGTATATTTGGTGGATGGCATTTGGGATGTGAGTTTGCTGGGGGTGAATGTGGGGCATTTGCAAGGCACAGCACGAGTTGGCGAAGTGGGGAATGTGGTGCTTTCTGGGCATGTGGAATTGCGCGATGGTCATAAAGGGGTATTCAGCCTGCTCAGTCAGGCAGTCATTGGCGACCGTGTGATTGTGGTGGATGGCGGTATACAGACACAATATGTCATCACGGAAGTGTATACAACCACACCCGATGACCTGACACCTGTTTATCCAACTATTGAACCACGCCTAACGCTAATTACCTGTGGGAGTTATGATTTTTTTAGTAATCAATATTTAGAACGCACCATCGTCGTTGCTGTGCCGATAGGATAGGGCATGTCGCGCTGGGATTGGCTCAAAAAGCACCTCATCACCTTGTTTTGGCAGGTGGATAAGCCCGTTTTGTTGGTGGTGGATGTATCGCCCCAAACCTGCTTACAATTGATGAAAACTGCGTCTAAACCGAGCGTTTCGCGCTTGCATCATCGCAATTTATTTGCGGATGGTCGGCGTTATCACTTAGAACCAACATCCAATGGTTTTGAGATGACCACCACGCATAAAATTTGGTGGCAACGCAGGCGCACTGTTTTTAGTGCCGTGATGAATGGGTCATTCTCGGCATTTGGCGATAACTTGTTTCGCTTGCGACTCGATACCCACATTCGCCTGATTTATCTGCTGGATGTGTTTTTGCTCCCCGTATTTATGACATCCATCCTCATTTATACCCCGTGGCACCCCCTGATTATCATCGCATTGAGCCTGATTTTATTGGGGTTATCATGGAGCGCCCATCGGTCTCAGGTGGCATTCGAGATGAATGAAATGGTGTGGTTTATTCGTAAGTCACTCGAAGACCATCTGGCAGAGGTGGAACAATTGCCCACTGATAACCCAGTGGTGATGAATCTTGACCAAGATTTTGAACGCGAGTGGCAACGATTTTATTCTAATCAGAAAAAGGGGTGAAATATGTGGCGGACATACAAGGCGAAAAGCCTCTAGTCCGCCATTACATTTCTAAACAGGGGCGTGTAAGGGACGACTAGCGCCAAGCGTGTATGTCGTCCCAAGATGATAGATTACCGAACCACCGTCCGCACATCCGTCAAATCCAAATTAAATGTCTCGGCAACGGCTTGGTGCGTCACTTTGCCTTCATGGATATTCAACCCGTTCATCAAACCCACATCGCCACGCATGGCATCATGCAAGCCTGCATCGGCAAGACGCAACGCATAGCGCAAAGTGGCATTCGATAACGCGAGGCTGGATGTTCTGGGGACGGCACCGGGCATATTTGCCACGCCATAATGCACCACACCATCAATGATATAGGTGGGGTTGCTATGGGTGGTGGGGCGGGTTGTCTCCACACAACCGCCTTGGTCAACCGCCACATCCACAATCACACTGCCTGTTGGCATGGTCGAAAGCATATCACGGCGAATCAGATGTGGGGCTTTTGCGCCAACAATCAACACCGCGCCAATGACGGCATCCGCATGACGAATCACATCGGCAATATTCCCCGAATTGGAATACAGTGTGGTCAAGCGTCCGTGCATGGTATCATCCAAATAACGCAGACGGTCAATATTAATATCCAACACGGTCACATCTGCGCCCATACCGAGCGCCATTTTCGCCGCGTTCATGCCGACTGTACCCGCGCCCAACACCACCACATTGGCAGGCTTAACCCCAGGCACACCACCCATCAAAATCCCGCGTTGACCAACCGTTTTCGTCAGATATTGCGCCACGACTTGGGTCGCCATCCGTCCCGCCACTTCGCTCATGGGTTCAAGCAAGGGGAGCATCCCTTTTTTGTCGGTGACAGTTTCGTATGCCACCCCAGTTACACCACTTTTTATCATGGCGTGGGTCAATTCTTCGGCGGCGGCGAGGTGCAAATAGGTGAATAAAATTTGCCCTTCACGCATATAGGGATATTCCACAGGTTGCGGTTCTTTGACCTTAATCACCATATTGGCGCGTGTCCATGCTTCTTCTGCACTTTGGACAATTTTCGCGCCCGCCTGCACATATTCCGCATCACTGAACGCGCTACCCATACCCGCATTCGTCTCCACCAACACCTGATGACCATGCGCGACCAATTCACGCACACCTGCGGGGGGGAGTGCCACCCGATATTCGTCTGTTTTAATTTCTTTTGGGATACCAATAATCATAATTTTTTTCCTTTGTTATGGGGACGGCTGATAAATAAAAATTGTACATGATGTCCTATTTTTATGCTAGTTTTTGCTACATTGTGTCTGAAAATCACATTATTTTTGATTCTGCATACAATTTGTGGTACTTTAATCAAATACATTTTATCACTCAAAGGATATAGGTATGATAAATATTCAAAAAATGGCTGTTTGGGGCATCTTATTGCTGATGCTATCGGTTGCGATTGTCACGCCTGCCCGTGCCGATTCGCTGGTGTCGGAATGCACAGAACGCGCTTTGCAAATCGCATTAGAAGCAGGTGGCGATGTGCAATTGAAATTTGATGAGGACTGCGTGATTGTATTCTCGGTCACAGCCCAATTATATGCTGATGTGGCTGTTACCAATATCGGTGATACATCGGTTGTGTTTGATGGGGATGCCAGAGGGCGCTTATTTGAGGTCAATTTTGTAGATGCGACCTTCACCAATATCACCTTCCGCAATACCGATTCGACCACCATCACCACAGGCGCGGGTGATTTTGGTGGCGCATTCAGCAATTATGGCAATCTAACCCTCATCGGATGCGTGTTTGAAAATAACAAAGCAGGGCAAGGTGGCGCAATTTTTTCCACAGGTGGGATTGTCACCATTGAAGATAGCCTATTCATCAACAATTCAGCCGTTTTTGGCGGTGCGATTGGCGCGGTTGATGACACCATCAGCATCACCAACAGCCGCTTCGTGCAAAATAATGCGGATGTATTCGGTTCGGTGTTGATTGCCGCCACTAGCACCATGACCATCACCAACAGCCAAATTGTGGATAACACCGCATTATCAAGTGCCACCATTTTTAATGATAGAAGCCAACTCACCATAGACGGCGTGCTATTCGCCAATAATATCTCTGAGGATACGACTGAAGACCCGCTCAATGATGTGGACGCAGATGATACGATTGCGGGCGCGATTTTTAATTATTTAGGCGAGATGACCATCACCAACAGCACCTTCACCGGTAATAGCGCCGATTATGGCGGTGCCATTGCCAACGCGGGGGGCAACGCGACCCTCACCCATAACACCTTTGTCGGGAATGTCGCCGTAGAAAGTGGCGATACCCTACAAACATCCGATAAATTGTTTGGGCAAGCTGTCCCCGTGGGTGAAATGATTCTCGCGGGTAATATTTTCATGGATGGCGCATGTGTGGGCGATGGTGAAGCCACATTTACCGATGGTGGCAATAATATTCAGTTCAATGCACCCGATTGTTTTGGCGATAAATTTGACCCAGAAGTCAAATTATTGGATGACTTATATTTCTTAGCCCAAAATCCTGCCGAATATGACGCGCCGTGCTTACTCGAAACCGACCAACTCGGTCAGGCACGCCCATTGGGTGCATCCTGCACGATTGGCGCGATTGAATTGGATGATGACGGCGCATTGGCATTGCCCGAAGCAACACCCGCCCCATAAATACAATTCTAATCCATCTATCGCATAATGGGGGTATGTGATACATGGATAGGATGCGATGAATACACAATCCGAATTAAAAATTTTGGTGGTGGCGGGCAATTTATTGGCGCGTATGGGATTAGCGACCTTGCTGGGGCAGGTGGATAACATGCGCGTGGTGGGGCAAATTGGCACAACCGATTTATCTGGCGCGGTGTTGGATGTGTATCGGGCTGATGTGCTGGTGTGGATTGTGGATGATGCGCTCCCCGAAACGG
>JALONZ010000238.1 GCA_025454675.1 Anaerolineae bacterium
TATCGGAACGCATCAGCATCTTGAAAAAATTCAATGCGGTTCGCATTTTGGACAATGTTCTGCTCGGATTTGCCATGATTCGCCGTCCTAAATTTTTTATCATGGTCATGATTTGGAATTTTTTGGCGTGGGCGTGTTTGGTCGTGGCGTATTATTTCCTCATCACGGCGTTGTTCCCGAATGCGACATGGGCAGAAGCAACACTGTTTGTTGTGGCGGCGGCATTGGCGATTATCATCCCCACCACCATCGCCAGTGTGGGTGCGATTGAGGGGAGCGCCATCCTCGCATTGACCAGTCAGGGATATTCCAGTGAGGCGAGTTTGGCGCTAGGGCTAACCTTGCATCTCATCACCCTGCTCAGTTATACCGCGCCCGGTTTATATGGCATTTGGGCAGAGACACTCACCGTCAGCACGATTTTAGAGGTGGCTGAGGGGCATGTGGATGCTACGCAAGAGGTTGAAGATATCATTGAGGCTCAATAAATGGTAACGACCAGTCTTGAATGAATGTATCCAATTCTCCCTGATAAGGTGATGTTGCCCACAACGAAAATTGGGGCATATTTGGGATGGTATTGAATAACACTAATTGTTGCTGAGTCGGTTTAGCTTGAACATAATCTCCCATTGGAGATAAACCTTGTTTAAGCCGAATCATTGTTGTTTTGATGGCTTCTACGCTATTATCCATACCAATCCAATGGCGATTGAGAGCATCAGCTTCTGATAAAGTTGTGCCAGACCCAGAGAAACAATCTAAAACGATATCGCCAAGATTTGATGAGGCTTCGATAATCCGCTTCAGTAATTGAGGGGGTTTCTCGGTTGGATAACCCGTAATTTTAATATTTTGATTATGTGCATCTTTCATATCTAGCCAGATATCTTGAATGGGAATACCAACAGATTGGTCGGCGTAAATCTTTCGGCGTGGGTTTCCTGTTGGAGACCAATAAATTTCACCACGCGCATCCATTTCATCCAGTGTAGCAGGTGTATATTGCCAGTGTTTACCATCAGGAGGCAATTTGCCACGCCATGCTTGACCAGTAGCACCATTGCGCTTACCAGGGGCATGAACAGGCACTTTTTTATAACGCCTACCCGTTTCTTTCTCAATATATTGATACTCTTTGGTGAGTGTTTCTTCCGTCCAGTTTTGCATTGGTCGGTTCCAGATAAAAGTATCTGACTTGGTATAAAACAGAATATAATCTGATATATTCCCATACGTATTACGGGTATAGTTTTTTGGATTACATTTTCGCCGTGTGATAAAACTACGAAATTGTTTTTTACCAAAAATCTCATCTAAGATGATTTTGATTGGAAAAACCATATTGGCATCTAGGTGAAGATATAATGACCCGTCATCCGCTAATAGCTCACGCATAATGATGATGCGTTGACGCAGAAATTCGATAAACTCAGCGCCGCGTAATAAATCAGTATAGGCGCTATTTTGGGAACGTGACTTGAAAATACCATTTGTGGCAAAAGGTGGGTCTATATAAATAAGTCGAACTTTTCCACAAATGGAATCATCATCTAATAAATTGGCTAATAGATGCAAATTATTGCCATAATAAAGTCGGTTTTGTGTGTTGGGCGCTGTCTCCCAAATGGTTTGTGCCTTAATGCGCGGTGTATTGAGAATTTCAATGGCTTCTTTCTTTCCTGCATAGGATAGTGTGAAGTCTAACGCATCAAGTGACTGAACATCAATTGCTTGCCCATCCCAATTTTTTTTTGAATCACGAACTGCCATGAATTTATGCCTCAGATTTGAGCCAAGAATAGGTTAAACGGGTTGGAATCATCCGCAAGGTTGCAACCATAATTTTATTGTCCCAACGCCTTTCCATCGCAGAATAATCATCCCACATTGACCCCAGCAATAAACAGGGTCCGTCATTTACAAATAAAATTTTGATATTTTTATCATGTTTTTGGGCATATCCCAGTAATTCATCCGCACAATTGCGATAACCACCCACTCTATCATCCTCTTGTGCGCCACCCCTATCACCGTCATAACGCACCAAGCCGACTGCTAAAATCGTTTGTTTATCCTCATCATAGATTACAAAATCAAGCGGTCTTTTGGGGTTAGGATAATCTGCAAACAGATTCCCCGCACGAATATCCTGCCCTGCACGTTTCGGTCCGATAATCGTCAACATTGGAAATTGAGTGTTGAACAATTCAAAAAATCGCTCTGATAAGTCGTATCCCTTTTGCCCACGACTTTTATATTCCCATAATAATGCACATAAGGCTTCATCTGGTATAGGACGACTCTTAAATGCCGATTGAACATCCACAATTGAACGAAATGTATATCCAAATTGGTCACAAATAGCTTGCGCCTGTGACTTCTTCTTGAGCATTTCAACGGATAAATTAGGGCTAACATATTTCCTAAAGACCCTTGCCACCTGAATACGCATCCATTGATTGGGGATTTCAGCAATCATCAATAACAATCGCTGTGATGTCTCAGCAGATTGAACGAGTTGTCCAAATAACACCAAAACAGGTGTATAGAGCAATTTTGCATCATGCAGAATATCAGGATAATATTCACCTGTGGCAAGTGTTATCCATTGATGTCCTTGCGATTTGTAATCAGAAAATTGCTTTGATTCGCTCATTCTATCCCCCCACCCGATACTCCTCACTAAATCGCCCCACCACGCCGCGACTATCCACCGCCGCGACTGCCACCGCTTCATAGGCTTGCCAATTGACTGTTGCCATCGAGCCAGAATTGGGGTCAATCACGGTGAAATATTGGTCAAATATCAGCGAATTGGGACGGCGCAACCCCACCACATACCGCCCTGCATCAGGCACAGCTTCCCACACCAGGGCGCTATTGCCACCGCCAACATCGCGCAACACAATATTTCTGGGCGGGACGGGTCCGCCACCCAGCGCATACAGTAAGCCCATCACCGTGCGCGTGGATTTGACCAAATAGGCGGGGTCTACACCATCCACCGTATCGCGTCCTTCGCGTTTGGGGGTATCTTCTAATGATTCGATGATACGCGATGACGGGAAGCCTTTTTCTTCAAATGATTCATGGTCGCCAAACCGACCTTCGCGGTCAATTTCATTTTGCATGGCGAGATTCAAATCCAATTTGTGATAATAGGCGATGAAATTCAATGACCGCGCGAATTGCCGTGAGCGCGAATTATTCGGTGGGGCAGAAAATAGGCGCAAATCTTGGTCATTAATCACACCACGCGGGTCATTGTTACTCCCAATGGTATCTAAGTTCAACATACCAATCACAGGCAAATTATTGGGCAATACATAATTTTCGACAAAGGCTTTACTGCCTTGTCTGCCCACTTCTTCTGCCGAAAATAAGACGAATACGATGGTTGCCCGCATAGGGCTTGTGCTGAGTACACGCGCCATTTCCAAAATTGCCGCCACACCCGACCCATTGTCATCGGCACCAGGTGCAAATGCGCTTGAATCGGTCAAATCATCGGTACGGCTATCATAATGTGCGCCGACCACAATGATACCCGCATTGGCACTTGTGCCTTGAATATAGCCAATAATATTGCGTTGGGCGCTGGCGATGCCGTTATAACTGGCGGTGAAGGGTTGCTCAAAGGTGATAAATTTGCCATTTGATTGGGCTTGAATTTGTTTGAATGTGTCGCTGATATAAGTCGCCGCCGCCCCAACCCCGCGTGTGAGCGATTGTGTGGTGGAATTCACATGGCGGGTATGAAATCCGACCAGCGCATTGATATGCGCCATCAACCTATCCGATTCGATGCGATTCATCAGGTTAAACAGTTCCACATCCACATTTGCTTGTTGTGGTGCGCCTTGTGTGGATTGGTCTGGCACGCTTCCGCCTTGCGGAGTGGCATAACTGAGGGGTGGTTGTGGTGTCGAAACTTCTGTCTTGCGCGGGAGCAAGGTCGGCGGGGCTTCTTGTGCGCCCAAACTACAGGCGAGCAAAACCACGCTCAACCATAAAATCAGCAAGGCATGATTACGTGGGGATGGTTTCATTCTATGATAACTCTCCAACTAAATGAACATTCACTTGTCCCACCACTGCCAACCGCATTGCAATTTGCGACTGTATTACTTCCCGATTTAATTTGAAAATTACTCCGCCATACCAATGTATCTGATGCGCGTAAAATTTCGCCACTGATGGTATTGCATCCCCATGCACTTTGTGGATTGGCGGGCTGATTTTGATTTTTGATGAGCAAACATTCGTTAGGGGCTAATGTTTTATCGCGTATATCATCCCCATCAATATCACCGATGACCAAACTGGTCAAATCGAGTGTATTTTTGCTCATATTGCGGATGGCTAAAATATCACGGCTATAATATGCCATGACCGCTTCACCATCACTATTATTCACCACTGCATTATTGGATGTGCCACCACCTGATAGAACCAGCAAAATGATAATCAGACCAACTAGACCGCCAACCCCCATTAAGATGTATTGAGTGGGGATTTTGGGTGCAGATTTGGGTTTTTTCGCCAACGAATCGGGACTAATTGTCACCGGTGAAGCCGATTCAATTTTGGGGATGGCAGATTCAATTGGCGCAACGGGCGGTTTTGGTGCTTGAACAGATTTGAGTGGTTGAATTTTTGGTGCTTCGGTGGTTGGGTTTTCGGTTTGCTTCACATCGGCTTTGGGTGCATCAGTCGCTTTGGATTTTCCCTTGCCTTTGGCTTTAGGTGATGTTTTTGGCACAACCGGTTCATCCCATGCCGATA
>JALONZ010000239.1 GCA_025454675.1 Anaerolineae bacterium
ATAAATATCGGAAAGGGTTTTGACAAAATGTCTGTTTTTGATAATGAATGGCGTGATTGTCTGCGCGAACAATATAAGCACACCATCCGCCAAAATAACTCCAAAAATATCGCTTCTTTGCGTGTGGTCATGAATCAAGTCGGTTTTGGTGAGGATGAATTGCGCCAACTGGAAATGATTGCCACCATGCACATTGATGATGTGGCGGATGATTTTGTTCCCAATCTGGATATTTTAGACAGCCCTACCCCACCACCTGTTCAAACACTGCCAACAGGGACAGAAATCCCATTTTTGCCACATCCATTAGAATGTCAATGCCCCGCGTGTGTGTCGGTGGTGATGACCCCACATGATGATGAGGGGCAACCCATAACTGACCCAGAAGCCATTGAAGAAGCACGCGCCAAAGCCGAAAAAGATAAACCCAAGCAGATGACCTTATTTTAATGTGGGTTATGAATAGCAAAAAATCTCTTAAAATCATCCCCTATCCCCAGCCCTTCCCCCATAAAATACGGGAAGGGAGAAAAAATTCCCCCTCTCCATGCAATGGGGAGGGGGCTAGGGGGTGGGGATAAATGTTGAACCCATCCCAAGACACATATTTTATGCAACTCGCCATCGAAGAAGCCATGCTTGCACCCGCACATGGTGATATACCCGTTGGCGCGGTGATTGTGCATCGCGGGCAGGTCATCGGACGGGGGCATAATGAACGCGAATTGCATCACGACCCCACCGCCCACGCCGAAATTGTCGCCATGCGCCGTGCATCGGCATATCTCAAGGATTGGCAATTAACCGAAACCGCCCTCTATTGCACCCTCGAACCGTGTTGTATGTGTGCGGGCGCGATTGTTCAGGCACGGATTGGGCGGGTGGTCTATGGCGCAATCGACCTCAAAGCGGGATGTGCGGGCAGTATTGCCGACCTGCTCCGCCATCCCAAAATGACGCATACGATTGATGTGGATGTCGGTTTATATGCGGATAAATGCGCCGATTTGCTCCATCAATTTTTCAAAACCTTGCGTGGATGAATCACGTTGCCTTCTCATAAAACCGATGTGTTTTATAAATACGCATTCCCACACTCAACAATGTCCCCGCCATATCTTGATTCGTCTCTAAAATCCAACCACAATCGAGTGCGCGGTATGGGAGATTGGGGTCGCTGAGGATATTTCGCAATTCAGCATACATCAATATATCCAGCCCTTTATTGCGATATTCTGGCTTCACTCCCATCAACGGCACGCGCAGTTGATTAATTTTTGGGCGTAATTTCCAATGCCATAAGGCGCGGACAAGGGTTATGAGTTCTGGCACACGCGGACGCGCATACGCTTTATGCAACACCTGATTCAAATCTTGCACCGCCAACATAAACCCAACAGGCACACCATCCACCTCCACAAACCACGCTGTGCGCGGGTCTAAAAACATGCCCAAACTTTTGACCAGCGCGTCCAGTTCTTTATCTGTCATAGGTGTAAATCCCCAATTGGCAATCCACGCTGTGTTATACAATTCTTTGAATAATGCAAATTCTTCCTTGCGCCGTTTATTATCAAATGTCCGCACACGCGCATTATGCTGACGGGCAATACGGGCAGTAATTTTTTCCACACGTTTGGCATTGCCAAATTGCTCATGTTCTTCTGGGGTATGGTCATAATAAAAACTGTGAACATCCATCACCTTATGAAAACCCGCATTTTCCACCAATCCCTGATAATACGGCGCATTATAGGGCATCAAAATGACGGGTGGTTCAAAGCCATCTACCAACAAGCCACATTCTTCATGGGTCGTAAAACTTTGGGGACCGCGTAATGCGGTGCATCCTTTGGCTTTTGCCCATTGATAGGCTGTCTCCAACAAGGCGCTTGCAATTTGTTGGTCATTATAGGTCTCAAAAAATCCAAACCACGCAATATTTTCATTATGAAATTGGTTATGCCGATGATTGATGAATGCCGCAATCGTGCCAACGGGTTCATCACCACGCCACGCCACAAAATAATCACCTTCTAAATACTCCCATGATGGATTATGGTCTTTATCCAAAATTTCACGGCGCATCGAAAGCAGTGGCGGTGTCCAATTCTCGTCATCTTGATACACCAGCCACGGGAATTTGAAAAATGCGCGGAAATCTTTTTTGGTCTCTACCTTACGAATTTCAATTGATTGAGTCATTGTTTTTACCTTGACAGTTTAGGGTTCATTTGATACTATTTTAACTGTCGTTCCACAATAGCTCAACGGCAGAGCAATCGGCTGTTAACCGATGGGTTCCTGGTTCGAATCCAGGTTGTGGAGCATAAAAAAACACCTTGCCAAGCGCAGGGTGTTTTTTGTTATCAAAAATATATGATAGTTACTGATAGTTTTTGGTTATCTCATCCCTACCCACCCCACCATGAGAGGACTATAATAACCCGCGTTTGTGAAAAAATACGCGAGGCATAAAACACATGCACGTACCGCTTTCTCCTCATGAAGTCCTTCAAAAACCACCACTCCCCCACGAAGAACTTACGGATGTCATTAAATTATCCATGTGGGCGGGTCAACTGTTATTACAATATGGTGCGGATACCGCCCGTGTTGAAGAAACCATTCATCGGATTGGCACAGCTTTGGGGTGCGATTGGCTGGATATTATCATTTTGCCCGAAGGCATCATCGCCACCACCGTTAGCGGGGTCGAATTTCGCACAAAAGTGCGCCGTGTGGTGCGAATGGGTGTGAATTTTAGTATTTTAGACAAGATTAACCAACTCAGTCATCTCATCGTACAAGGCAAAGCCGATAGGCATCTCACGCGCGAGGAACTACGCCGTATCTCGGACATGGGAAATTCCTATAATCGTTGGGTGGTGGTCGGTATGGTCGGGTTGGGCTGTGCGGCGCTATGTCGGCTACTCGGTGGCGATTTTATAGCCTTTTTTGTGACATTATTTGCCTCTAGCGGGGCAATGTTCATCCGTCAAGAGATGCACAAGCGTCATCTAAATATGATGATTATCGTTGTCACCACCTCGTTTGTGGCGCAAATGTTGGCGAGTGTGGGTATTTTGTTGAAGCTAGGCACAACACCGCGCATTGCATTAGCCGCATCCGTTTTGTTATTGGTGCCAGGCGTGCCGTTAGTCAATTCTGCCCAAGATATTTTTCAGGGGTTCTTCACCACAGGCATATCACGCGCCATTAACGGTGTGTTGATTACACTGGGAATTGCGGTGGGTGTGGTGTTTGCCAGTAGCATATTGCGCTTGGGAGGCTTTTAATGTTATTGTTCACTGTCCTAGAAGATGCACTCTGGTCGGCAATTGTATCGGTTGGATTCGCTATTTTATTCCAAGCCCCCCGCAAAACCTTATTTGGTTGCGCCGTAGCGGGCGGATTTGGTCATGCCATTCGCAAATTTCTTATCACATTTGGCATGGCGATTGAAACCGCCACATTTTTAGGCGCATTAGCCATTGGCTTTTGGGCATTATATTTCTCGCGTCGCTATAAAACCCCGTCTACCATTTTTTCCATTTCAGGGTGCATCCCCATGATACCCGGATTAATTGCCTATGGTGCAATTCAATCCCTCATCAACCTCACCCACAGTACCCCCGAAACAGGCTCATTACTCTTGTATGAAGCCTCTGTCGGACTCATCCGCACGGGTCTCATTCTGATGGCGCTCACATTAGGCATCCTCATCCCACGTTTGGTATTCCAACGCGAAAAACCTGTCGTGTGACGATAATGCGGTGGTGTATCTACCACCGCATTATTTCTTCCCAACATGACGTATTGGGCGTTCTAGGTGCATCTCTAAAAAATCGAAGGTTTGGCTCATGATTTGCCGATGCCGATGGCGCGATTCTTCATTATCTTCCACCTCATCAAAAAAGGCATGACCATGATTTTGAACAATATGCAATTCGTGGGGTAATCCCTTGTGGCTGGTGGATTGCATCAATTCATGGCGCAATTGCTTGATAATTTTGATGGGGATATATTGTTCATACGCGCCATAAAACGCACAAATGGGGACATGCGCCTCTTTGAATTTGCCCAAATACCGTTGTGGAAAACCCGCATACGCCACCGATGCTTCAATTTGTGGCACGGTAATCGCCGCTTCATACGCAAAACTCCCCCCCATCCCAACACCAACTGCCGCCACACTCCGATTGCAACGGTGATGATTTTCGAGGACATCCAGCGCATCTTTAATCACATCAAACGCACTATCTTGATATTGTTGCACCAAATCCATCGCCAAACGCGGTGTATTGGCGGTTTGACCCTCAAATAAATCGGGCGCGATGACATAATAGCCCATTTCGGCAAAACGGTCTGCCATCCGCCGAATCACCCCTGTTAAGCCCCACCAATCATGAATGAGGACAATTCCGGGGAATTTGCGCCCCAATTTTGGATATGCCCAATACGCGGGTAGCCGTCGTCCAGTAGATAAAACGACCTCTATATACCCCACCTCTATATCATATTCGACATGCTTCATATCAAACGGCATTTTATTCTTCTCGCTGTTCTCGTTATTATCCGTTCATAAATCGTAGGGGCGCAACATGTTGCGCCCCATGCGTAGCAACTTAAGGCATTTACCCCACCCCCCTGCCCCCTCCCCACGTTGTAGAGAGGGGGAGAAAACCTATTTTTGCCTTATTCCCTTCCCCTACGAAGTGGGGGAAGGGTTGGGGATGGGGGTGCTTTTGTTGTTAAGTTGCTGTATATGGGGCGCAACA
>JALONZ010000240.1 GCA_025454675.1 Anaerolineae bacterium
GGTTTGTGGGCTGGGGATGAACCCTAATTCTTTGAAATTGGGGGCGGGTTCATCCCTAAAAATGCCTGCTTCCCATTTGATGAAACGGGCATGATGTTTTTTTGCGGTGGTATGAATGGCATCCCATAAGTTATGGTGTGCTGATTCATCGCTGAGATACACGCCCATTGGGATATATGCCAGCGAGCCGAGTTTTATGGGCAATTGACGGAATAAGAGTTGCGTCCCGCCGATAAGGGTATTATCACGCATGAGGGCGACCAATTCCGATTGCCAACCAAAAGCCGATTTGAGCGCCCCGAATGCCGATAATTGCAAAACATGGGCGCGGGGATGCGACCTGACATAAGCATCCCATTGGGTTGGGGTAGGGGTTTGTATGGTTATCATGCCAAACATTAAAGCGCAAATGGGCGCATAACGCAATGGTACGATATAAATAAATGGGATATGCAAATCTAACCCTATCTTATCAAATTGGTGCTAAAACCGATTGAATTCGGCTATGGGATGAATGAAGCAAATGTGTTAGAATTTCATCTTGTCGGTTAGCACGGTGTTTTATAACCTAGCACATAACGAATTTGCACCAACCTAATGGGAGTGCTATACTTACCTTCGTTTGTGATAAAGAGTGCAAACTACAGCAAAATTTTATTTCAATGGATGCAAGCAGGTTTATTTTTAGAGGTGACACCTCATGGAAATATTGAATCAATGGGCGTTTATCGGCATATTTTTTGTCTTAGCCCCCATTTTGCCAGCAGTTCCCATCATTTTGGCAGGGGTGATTAGCCCCAAAAAACCAAATGCGATTAAGCAATCCACATATGAATGTGGTGTGGAAACCGTTGGCGACACTTGGGTGCAATTCAAAATGCAATACTATCTATATGGGCTTATTTTCCTCATTTTTGATGTGGAAATGGTCTTTTTATTCCCGTGGGCATTGGCATATAAGCAACTGGACTTCGCCGCATTTTTGGCGGGGTTGTTGTTCATCTTTTTGCTAAGTGATGCCCTCGTTTATGCGTGGCGCAAAAAAGTGTTGGAATGGGTGTAGCTTATGCAATGCGATAATATCATTAATACGCTTGCTCCGTGTTTGGTACAATCGGGTTGGAATGGCGACCTTGCCAATTTCATCTCCATCTTTTTGGGTGTCGTCCTTGTTGCGACATTTCCGCTCCTTGTGACCATCGGTCTCATTTGGTTTGAGCGCAAATTTGCCGCCCGCATTCAAGACCGCATGGGTCCAAATCGGGTGGGTCCGTTTGGGTTGTTACAACCTTTTGCGGATGTCATCAAATTGCTGGGGAAAGAAAATATTACCCCCGCAGGCGCGGATAAAGTGATTTATAACATCGCCCCGCCATTAATGGTGATGTCGGTGTTGCTCATTTGGGCGGTCATCCCCTTAACCCCCATCCATGTGGGGATGGATTTGGAAATCGGCGCATTGTATTTTGTGTCGGTCGCCTCTTTCGGCACATTAGCCGTCATTTTTGCCAGTTGGTCTAGCAACAACAAATATGCGCTATTAGGCGCGTTTCGCGTGGTGGCGCAACTGATTAGTTATGAAATTCCCCTTGCGTTTGCCTTGCTTGTGCCTGTGTTGTTGGCAGGTAGCATGAGCCTTGTAGACATCACCAATGCACAGGCAGGGATGTGGTTTGTGTTTATGGCACCCCTCTCGGCGTTGCTGTTCTTCGTCTCATCCCAAGCCGAAACGGGTCGTGGTCCCTTCGACTTGCTCGAAGCCGAATCTGAATTGGTGGCAGGGTTCAACATCGAATATTCGGGTATGAAATTCGCCTTGTTTTTTGCGGGCGAATTTATGCACGTTTTTACCAATGGTGTGTTGATGGCGGTGTTGTTCACGGGTGGATACATCGGCATTGGCGGGATTGAGAATAGCATTCCGTTGTTGGGATTGGTGTTTTTACTCCTCAAGGCATTTGTTTGGTATTTACTGGCGCTCCTCGTGCGGAATGCACTCCCGCGTGTTCGGATTGACCAATTGATGAACTTCAACTGGAAGTTCCTTGTGCCTGTGTCCATTGTCAATTTGGTGATGATGGCGTTCTTGTTCAAAGTGGTGCAAGAATTGGGACTCGCCCCCGCGCCAGGGTTGGAAAATGATTTTGTGGCGAATATTCCACAAACGTTGGTGTTATTTGCGGGGAATGTGGTATTGGGTCTGCTGATACTGAGCGTGGTACGCCAAAACTTCCGCAGAGAACGCTTAGAAGAATCGGCTAAAAGTGCTATCGTGCCAGTCGGCGCGGGCGATTAAATAGGATAGGGGAGTTTTGCTATGAACTTCGGTGAAGGATTAACCCCAGAAGCAATCGCCTTTGGCTTATTCACCCTCCTCACACTTGGGGGCGCATTCGGTGTTGTGACGACACGCAATCTTGTGCGCGGTGCAATTTGGCTGATTGTCAGTTTGTTTGGGATTGCAGGCTTTTTTGTGTTATTGAGTGCGCCATTCCTCGCATCGGTGCAAGTGCTGGTGTATATTGGCGCAATTGGCATCTTGTTCTCATTCGCCGTGATGCTCACACGCGGTATGACCAACCTGAAAGAACGGTTTAATAGCCAATGGTGGTTGGCGGCGTTGGCGGCTGTAATTGCTTTTATGTTGTTGATGGTGGGGGTGATTATCCCTGTGTTCGGCAACACAGGCGCACCCGTCTCTGACCAAGTTCAAACCACTGTTGATTTGGGTGTGGCATTGGTGAGTGGCAATCAATATGTGTTGCCATTTGAAGTTGCATCATTGTTGCTGACCGCGGCGATGATTGGCGCAATTGTGATTGCGCGTGAAGACGATTAGCATCGGGTCAATCCAAAAAAAGACGGAAGGATTGTTTATGGGAGTTCCACTTTGGATGTATTTAACGGTTGCGGCGGCGCTATTCTCCATCGGGATGTATGGGGTATTGGCACGTCGGAACGCAGTGGCTGTTCTCATGGGGATTGAGTTGATGCTAAACGCAGTAAACCTCAACCTCATCGCATTTTGGCGGTATCAGACCCCATTCAATATGAGTGGGCAGGCTTTTGCCGCATTTGTACTGGTGGTCGCCGCCGCAGAAGTTGCTGTCGGTTTGGCGATTATTATCGCTGTCTATCGCAACCGCCAATCGGTGGAAGTGGAAGACGTAGATATGCTCAAAGGATAAGGGGCGCACATGGTTAATTTTAACGATGTAAATTATCTCCCTTGGCTCATCCCGCTTGCGCCATTATTGGCATTTGCCATCATTGCTTTGCTCACCAATCGTAGTCGGTTAGTGCCTGCCACCTCACATGAATATGGCGGACATCACCCCGATTATGACGGGATGCTCGTCCCTGTGGTTGCCCCATGGAGTCGTGTGTTGAGCATTGTGGTTGGCATGGCTGGTGTGACGGCGGCGTGGTTGATGAGTCTTGTGGTCTTTTTTCAAGGTATTAGTACCTCAAAATTAGGCTTAGACGAAAAAGTTTTTGAAAGTAGTCGGAATTGGCTCGCCACTGGCGTGGATGCCTTCCGCATCGGTATTTTAGTAGACCCGCTTACTGTGGTGATGCTATTTATGGTGCCGATTGCAGTGATGTGTATCTTCATCTACTCCATCGGTTATATGGCACATGACCCGCGCCAAGCCCGCTTTTTTGCACTGATTTCATTATTTGCGGGCGCGATGCTCACCCTCGTTGTTGCCGATAACCTGCTGTTGCTGTTTGTCGGTTGGGAAGTGATGGGGCTGTGTTCATACCTGCTCATCGGTTTCTGGTATGAGAAAAAGAGCGCCTACCGCGCCGCCATAAAAGCCTTCACCACCACCCGCGTGGCAGATGTGATTATGTTGTTGGGGATTGTGTATTTATACTCCATGACAGGCACACTCAGCTTCCGCGACATCCTTTATAACCCCGAAGTTTTAGATATGCTGGCAGGCACACCCGCGCTCATTGTGGGCAGTTGGGGCATTAGTGCGGCTGGCTTGATTGGTGTGTTCCTCATCATCGGCACAATCGGTAAATCGGCACAATTCCCGTTACACGTTTGGTTGCCCGATGCGATGGAAGGTCCCACACCTGTTAGCGCCATGATTCATGCCGCCGCGATGGTGTCTGCGGGCATTTATGCGGTCATCCGCATGTATCCACTGTTTGAAGCAGGTGGTCATCCGCACGCGGGCGAATTTACATTGCCGTTGCTGTTATTGGCAGTGGTGGGGGCGTTCACCGCCTTATTCGCCGCGACCATCGCGCTCACCCAAAATGATGTGAAAAAAGTGCTGGCGTATTCGACCATCTCGCAACTTGGGTTCATGATGGCGGCATTGGGGATTGGCGCGTACATCGCGGCATTCTTCCACCTGATTACTCATGCGTTCTTCAAAGCCTTGTTATTTATGGCTTCTGGCTCGGTGATTCACGCGATGGAACACGGCGAACATCATCTGCACGAAGAACATGATGAACACGGCGACCATGACCACGCGCACGATGACCATCATGCCCACGACGCGCATGATAGCCACGATTCGCATGATGCCCACGACCATCACGAAACAGTCGGCGAACCGATTGACCGTGATGAAGTGGACGAACCCGCACATCCCCATTTTGACCCGCAAGATATGCGGAATATGGGTGGCTTGATTCGCAATATCCCTGTCACCGCGTGGACATTCATCATCGGTGGCGTTTCGCTGGCGGGCTTCCCGTTGTTGACCGCAGGTTTCTGGTCAAAAGACGAAATTTTGGCGGATGCGTGGTATGT
>JALONZ010000241.1 GCA_025454675.1 Anaerolineae bacterium
GCACTTGCTGCTCGAGCCAGCGTGGTCGGGTTTTCGCCCACATCTGCCCAATAATCACTGGGGGTTATTTCACCTTTTTGGGCGCGTATCCAGCTATCGGTGTTATGCACCGCCTTTTCGACACTGCCCAACGGCAAACCGAGCCGTTCATCCCATTTGTGACGCGGTGTATAATCTACCGTCTTCATCAATACCCCGCCAAAATCAAAAATAAAGGCTATTTGTGGCATTATTTCATCTCTTTAGTCAATGCAGTAGCCAATTGTGCCGCAATCAATTCTAGCATCAATACCGCCTCTTGGGTGATGCTCCCCGGACGGTCTTTACAAGCGGCAATCACGCCAAAACTCCGGTTACTAAAACTGACAGGCACACATGAAATCGCACCTAAGCGTCCGCGAGCCACCAAAATATGATTGGGCTTATCTTCCGGTCCTGCAATGCGACTTTGACCATTTTGTGCCACCCACCCCATCAAATCATCGGGAGTTGCATCTTTGGGAGCAATGGATTGTATCGTTTTTGGACCCGCCTGTGCCTTCAATGCTAATTTGAGCGGTTCTTGGCTTTCGATGCCATAATACGCCACATAATCGTATCCTTGGTCGAGGCATGATGTGACAGAGGCTTCGATTTTACCCAAAACACCCACCGCTTTTTTGATGTTGTTATTGATATTGCGGACAGCAGGCAAACTATCGGAGCGCAAGGTCTCCATGCGCCGTTCAGACATCAATTTAATAATCCGTTTGGCGAGGTCATCATCCTTAAACGGCTCATTGGTGAATTCATCGGCTTGCCCCGGCATCCCAAAATCGGCTTCTTCATCCACCAAAACCACCAATAAGCGCGGATATTTGCGCCGCAGGTGGTTCAAAAAGAAGAAAGTATCGCCAATGGCTTGGTCAACGACAAACACATCCACATGATTGTCTTTGTCACCCAAAATATCGAGCGCATCATCCATACTATGCGCGATTTGCAACTTAAACCCATCCTGCCCAACCAGCCCATTATAATATCGTTTGGCTTGTTCGTTGGGGATGGTTATCAAAATATCTACCGTTGCCGTCATCTTACCGTCCTTTCACATGCGCTAATCGCAATCAATCACCACCCCAATTCCCTGCCCAAATGGAGAGCGCCACCAACTGACGCAAACCATCCGCTAAGGGAGTGGGGTCTATATATTCATCCAAGCGATGTGCATTCCCGCCCCGCGCCAATCCAATCGTCACAGCAGGACATCCTGCCGCCAATGGCACATTCCCATCGGTGCTACCTGTCTCCAGCGACCCATCTACACCGACATATGCCAATGCACCTTGCGCCATTTGCACTAAGGGATGGTCAGATGGAATTTCTCCTGCGGGACGGTCTCCAACCACATCTATGGCAAATTGTACCCCATCTTGTACCGAATGAGCGACAATTTGGCGCACATGATTTTCGAGTTTGCTCAATGACTCTGCCGATTCTGAACGCATATCCAACCACATACCCGCATCGGTCGCAATCGAATTAACCGAATGCCCACCTTCTATCACACCGATATTATAGGTGGTGCGTGGATTTGTGGATGGGTGTATGGCAGTAATTTTTGCGCCGATTGCCATCAGGCTATGAATCGCGCTTGGTCTGCCAAATTGCAACCAACTATGCCCACCTTCGGCTTTGGTGGTGATATGCAAGCGCCTCACTGCAATGCCTGCATTATAAATAAATCCAAATGCCATACCTTCTAAATTAATCACGGCTTTCAAATTTGATTTTAACCGCGCAAACGCTGTTTTCATCCCGCCCAAATCGCCCAAACCTTCTTCACGACTTGGTGCAACAAACCACACATCACACGGTAATTTAATGGCTTTTTTTTGCAAAAATTCGGCTAAAAATAAGAGTCCAGCCACACCCAAACTATTATCCCCCAAACCCGCACCACAAATCAGGTTGCCATCACGTTTGATGGTCAAGTCGGTTTCAATGGGGAATACCGTGTCAGTATGGGCAGAAATCATCAATGCTTTTCCGCCACCGCTCCCTTTCAATAATCCATAGGTGTTGAATACGTCATCCACATGCACCTCGTCCAAGCCTAATGCGCGGAATTGGTCAGCCACAAAATTGGCGCGGGTCTGTTCGGCAAAAGTTGGAGATGGGATTTGTTGAATCGTGATGGCACAAGTGATGGTTTTTGCCACATCATCGGCAAAATCAGATGGAATCAGGGTATCTGGTAGAGGCGGCGTATAGATAGAATTGCGGTGTGATAAATGGGTCATTAAAAATACTTTCTCAATATCCATAGATATGCAAAAAGGGGCATAAAAGCCCCTTTATTGTGCTACATTTCCCCACACATTGGGGATGGTTATGACCGCTTTTCGAGCGCCGCCAATTGTTTCATCAGGCGGCTCTTGCGACGTGCGGCATTACGCGGATGAATCGTTCCACGGCTTGCCGCCATATCCAAATCTTTCACTGCCAAGCGAGTCGCTTCTTTTGCTTGCACCAAATCTTTACTGGCGATTGTTGCACGCGCTTTTTTGATAAGCGTGCGAGCGCGGTTGCGATAAGTACGGTTATGAAGCCGACGTTTTTCTGCTTGGCGAATACGTTTTAGGGCAGATTTATGATTTGCCATGCGCCGAATTTACCTTTTTATCAATACTTTTTGGCTAAAAATAGGTTTACATCATATCAGAAGCTAACGCTATCGTCTATGCTCAATTCAACAAGAATAATGCCAATACCGCCCCAATATTCAAAACGACCAATCCAATGATACTAGGGATGAGCGTGGGCGGATATTCTTCATCCACACCAGGGATACGTGTCGGCTTAATATCGGCAGGAATCATCTCAAAATAAACACTAGGGTCTTCATCTGCGCCAACCGACATACCATCTGGTTCAGGTTTAGGGGCAGATTTCGGTTGCTTGGACGCAGATGATTTTGTTTTTTGCGGGACAGGTGCATCAAAATCGGATAAAAATTCGTCTACCTCATCATCAGGGGCAACCACTTTGGAATCACCAAAAATATCATCGTCTAATGATGTAATATCATCAAAATCATTGGCTGGTTTCGGTCTTACTTCAAGCGGTGATGATGTGACAGGCTTTTTAGGTTCACTTTTGCTCAGGCGGTCTAATACTTCAGATTCAGGAGATTCGGGTTCATCATCTTCATATGCCGTCTTAAATACATCCGCCGCTTCAAACACCGATGCAAATGGGTCTGTGGGCGGGTTAATGGGGTCATCATCCCCCAGCAAATCACGCGGGGATGACGAAGGTGGTGGCGTGGGTGTCTTTGACGATTTTGGTGATGAGGGCGATAGTGCATCCAGCAAAAAGTCGGTGTTACCATCAATTTCCCATTCTGCCCCTTCAATCAAAAATGGATTGTTGGGTTTTGAAGGCGGTTTTTCGATTGATGGCGGGGGCGCTTTTTTGCGGAGCAATTCTAAGCCACGTTTGGCATCGGCATTACTGGGATTGATTTGCAACACATTTTCAAGGCAAATCATCTGGTCTTCCACAGTTTCGACCACCGCGCTCAACCACATCCATGCCTGTTCGTTTGACTGGTCAAGTTCAGTGGCTTTTAATAATAAGGTTTGTGCTTCTGATTTATTGCCCGCACGAATCGCACGTTTAGCTTCGCGCACCATCGCATCTACGTTGGCTGAGGACATTGCATCGCTCCAAAAAATTTAAGATGAATTCTTCTCTATCTTAGCATAAAACAACAACAAGCGCAGGAAAGATTCCGCGCTTGTTGGAAAAAATTCATAAATAGCCTGCCATTAGACTTCAGATTCGAGTACCTGCTTCAGCAAACCAAAATATTTGCGTTGCTCCCGATTCAAAAACCACATAGTCAATGGCTTAAAAATGTTGAGAATGCCTTTAACCTCTAATTGGACATCATGCGAAAAGCGTGTCCCACCATCCACAGTTTCAAATTTATATAACAAATCATACGCCAATTGACTACTCTCATTGCGATATTTCACCCAATTGGGACGATTAATTTCTAAAACACGCAACCGATTTTGGACATGCACACGCATCACGGTAGCATGTTGTACAAATTCACTCCCTACCCCAAATTCACCAGGGGTAAGCATTTCACTATATGTAACGGGTTTCCACCATTTCTTGTCATTGCGGAAATCAGTGACGAAATTGAATACATCTTCTATAGGGCAGTTAATAATGATTGAATAGCTGATAGGTGTTATTATCATCCGATTTTCCACTCCAAAAAACACAACCTCTATTCATCATGATTTAGGATTCGGGTCAATTTATAACTTGTTATAACAAACAACCCTACCATTAATGATAAATGATGGGGTTGTTTATCACTTATTTTAGATTAGGCTTCAATTGGCGGGGCAATCAGTGGCACATCTTGTACTGTCACAGATTTTTCAAAATCCGCATAGATATGGTTATTCACAAAATCAGTCATACCTGTTATAAATTCCGGGCTACCCGATTTTGGGATATACCATCTATCAAACAACGCACGCACCACCGCCAACAATAAATCACGGTCTATGGTAGATTTTGCAGGCAAGCCATCTGCCCATTTGAGCATCAACATTTCTGGCACAGCCTCAAAAATAGGCGTATTCGATTCTCTATCAAAATCGAGCGAAGGCTGATAATACCGACAATCTTGCGGATAGAAAAATCCACACCGATTCCAAAATTGACGGGCAGGCGCTTCGGATTCGAGGACAATCATTTGCAATTGCC
>JALONZ010000242.1 GCA_025454675.1 Anaerolineae bacterium
GTTTACTCAAAGATATAGAATAAGGTTATTTACCCTATATCTTTAGTAACATTCGGTTAGTTCTTTGAAAAAAGGGTTTTAACCCCACCCCCAACCCCCACCCCAAAAATTGGAGAGGGGGCAAAAACCTAGCCTAGAAATGGTTTTCTCCCCCCATTCTCCACGTAGTGGGGATAAGGGGGCGGGGGGAATAGGGGATGTTTTTATAATTACATAGCGAAGGTTACTTTTGAGTAAAATAGAATGGGAATGACTTATGGGCGATTCCCCAGTGTTACAGATACATCTACAAGTTGCCCATCACGTAAGATAGTCAAACTAATCACATCATTGGGTCGTGTATATTTTGACAAATAAGAAATCATGTCATCAAAACCTGTAATAGGCGTGTTATTAATGGCGACTATAATATCTGCGCTTACCAAGCGGGTGTTGTTACCACGCCCTTCAACAACTAAATCGCGGATACCAGCTAGTCTGGCAGGGCTACCCGATTGAATACTTCTTACAAGAACACCGCGTTGATTATTAGGCAGATTTAGTTGCTCCATTACAATAAGGTTAATATCTCCACCTGATATACCCAAATAGCTATAATCTACACGTCTTTTTTCGATCAATTCCGCCGCGACACGTTGGGCTAAATCGGCGGGGGCGGCAAAGCCAATGCCCGAATTAGAACGGGTTTCGCTCACAATTTGCGAATTGACCCCAATCACTTCACCATTCATATTGAATAACGGACCACCACTATTGCCCGGATTGATGGGGGCATCCGTTTGAATGACTGCTCCTACAGCATAACTACTTAACCCCTGAATTCTCCGATTGAGGGCGCTGATGATGCCTGATGTGAGTGTCCAATCTTGCCCGAATGGACTACCCAGTGCCAACACACTTTGACCCACAAACAAATCATCCACACTGCCAAATGTAATCGGCGACAGGCGGTCTGTGGGCAAATCCACTTTAATCACGGCTAAATCCGAATCGAAATCTGCCCCGACCAATTCGGCGCGGGTGATTGTGCCATCAATAAAATACACAATAATCTCGCTGGCATTCGCCACCACATGGGCATTGCTCATGATATGTCCCGCCGAGTCAATCACAAACCCAGACCCACCCACTTCCGAATCGGTGAGAGATGAGCTAGTGCGCGTCACGGTAATGGAGACCACCGAAGGCGCAACCCGTTGGTAAATTTGGGCGCGGACAAGCTCGTCATTGGTTGTGGCGGTTTGTACCGAAACAGTTTGTGATTTGGGTAAAATACCTAATGCTGGATTATCTGGAAAACTGGCGGCGGTGCTTCGACTAATCATTGTGCCGATAACAAACCCTAATGCAAATATGACAACTGCAATTACAAGTGCTTTTATAGTGCGACGCATCGTTTTTATCCTCATATTTCACAAATTTATGTACAGGATATAACTAAGTTGTAAATTTTATTTGATTTGATTGTGAAAAAATTGTGAGAAAATTGATATTTTTGAAAAATTTGATTTGACCTACTTGACTTTCCAGTTACTAGAACGTTTATACTATCTATACTATCAAACAAAGGAGGCAAGGATGACCGATTTCAGACAGTTTTATCGCACACAAAGCGCAATCACCCACCCCAAGCAATTTGCATCTCATTTTGATGCGTTGCCCACTGATATCCCAAGCCTATGTAAAATCGTGCAAGGTTGGGTTTATCATTATTTTGCAGATGAACAATTTTTTGGTTTTCACCCACCCAAAGAACGGATGCACGAAGTCGATACCCGTTATGCACCCCGCATTTTATCACGTTTGCTTGAATTGGATAATCGCCCCATCCTCGAAAATCGCGCCCCCGATAAACGCATTTTGGGCTGTTGCCGAGATTTTTCGGTGTTATTTGCCATGTTATGCCGTCATGTGGGCAAAATCGCCCGCACCCGTTCTGGATTCGCATCTTATTTCACAGAAGGTTATTTTATAGACCATGTGATGGTCGAAGTTTGGGATGAAAGCAATAATCGTTGGATTCAAATAGACCCCGAACTACCCACAGGGGTGTTTCCATTTGATGTTCAAGATATGCCTGCGGATAAATTCATCCTTGCGGGACGGGCTTGGCAAATGTGTCGGTCGGAAGGTGCAAATGCCGATTTATTTGGTTTGGGACCCGATAGTTGGGATGATGTTAAGGGATTGCAATTCATCCAAACTCGGTTATTACAAGATGTCGCGGCGCTGAATAAGCAAGAAATGTTGTGCTGGGACACATGGAGTCCGTTGGATGGGGTGAAAAATGAGGCGGATGCAACCTTTTTGGATGAAGTCGCATCACTCACCTTAGCAGGGAATGATGCGCTCCCTCAATTATGGGCATTAGCCCAATCCGATTTGCGCCTCAAAGTACCAACCACGATTCAAAGCTTTAGCCCTGCCGATGAGGTTGAACGAACAATCACATTAGAATTAAGCGAAT
Source organism: Anaerolineae bacterium (assembly GCA_025454675.1). GTDB lineage: Bacteria > Chloroflexota > Anaerolineae > Aggregatilineales > Phototrophicaceae. The sequence continues at coordinate 2,468 of JALONZ010000242.1, forward strand.
CTGTTTAAGGATTCGTATGGGTATGGCGCAGATGATAACTCGCCATGCCCACCCCCAACATCATCCAAAACACAAAATGAAACCTATCCCACAAGGGGATGGCATCCCCTATACTAAACCCACCATGTGCCAAAATACTCGCGCCAACCGCCACCGCGACAATCCGCGATGTTACAGTACCACGCCGATACGTTATCCATAAATATCCCGCCAATGCCAGATGTAACCCCACAAATAAAACGATGCCACCGATGCCCATATCTGCCCCAATTTGCAAAATTTCGTTATGGGCATGGGGTGGTTGCAATTGCGGATATTCTGTTATGGGATAATCTCGGCGGACAGCGGCGGCACGATAATTATTTAGTCCCACACCTGTGAGGGGATAATCTTGAATCATGGCAATGGCACTATTCCACAAAGCAAAGCGTTGCGCGGTGGTGCGCTCATCGCGGTCAGATAACCCAATTTCATCGGCACTCTCATTAAACACATTCAGCAACACCCCCAATTGCAATATCCCGACCACCCCAATCACGGCAATCGCAACCAGGCGCAAGCGCAAGGTGGGCAATAAGGCGATGAAGGCTAAGGTCAATGCGCCTAATACACCAATCAGGGCAAATCGGCTTTGCCCCAATATCATGGCAGTCGCGCCCATACCAAACACCACCACCGTCACACCGCGCCATGCCCATTTGCCCTGATGCCATGGATATAATAAGATGACCGCGCAAAATGGCACAAGCCACGCCAATGCCCCGCCAATTTCATTCGGGTTAATGCTATTGCGCCGAAAGAATGGGGCGCTTTTGGGCAAAAAGTCCAGCGACTTGATAATATCCACAAACACTTCTGATTTGACTGTCCATTGGGTTGCGCTGAGTCCAATCAGGGCAATAACCGCGCTCATGGCGAGTATCAGTTGCAAAACGCCGTCTAATCTGCCTTGCCGACGCGCCAATTCAATCAAAAAGCCCATAAGCAAGATGCCAAGTAGCGGGCGCATCAGATGTCCCAACCCCGCCCAACCTTGTGCGCGAATGATATAACCTGTCACTTGGGGAGCAGTGCCGATATTGATGACCGCCAAAATGAGGATAGCAATGCTAAAACCTTCCACCCAAGTCAGCATCCATTTACGACCATACGCCACCCAACGCACACCTATCAATATCCCCAACACCCCCAACATCCAAAACCAATCGGCGCGGTCTATGGCATAACTTGGTATCGGCAAAAAGGGTAATTGGATATAAATAGTGAGATACCCCGCCACAGCCAACCCGCCAAGCGCCCATTTTATCGGCAAGGGCAAGGTGCGCCACAAATCGGTTTGTGCCACCCAATAGGCGATATACATGGGCAATAAACCCGTGACTATCCATAACCATTCGGCGGTGATAATTCCCGTCACACCATCCGCCGCTAACGGGAAATTACTGGCAAACCAAAAGAATATCACCACACCCATCAGCAAAAAAGGTTCAAAGGATGCGATAAAACGGGCAACAATTTTCATATCATGTCCTATCATAACTCATAAGGGCGCAACATGTTGCGCCCTTACAGACCTATCCGATTCACATGTCAATCATAGCCCCATTTGGCAATTTGACAACCCATAGCCACATCCGATACAATAAGGTTAAAATGGCTAATAGTTTTGTAGCCTCTCACTTAATAAAATATGTCGTATTGGAGACCATTCACCATGATGTATCAAGATGTGACGCACGTCTCATTAGATGAATTCCGCCAAAAAACACACGGCAAGCGCCTTGTGTTACTTTATCCATGGACGCACTATCGCAATGTGTTCCTCAGCCATTTTTTGGCAGATGACCAACAAACCCTCGTGTATTATTGCTTGCCCCGTCCAGTAAAAAATGTGCGCGACTGGTTAAGCGATATGACCGCCACACTCAAAGCCAGCTATCCCAATTTTGGCGAAAGATTGACAGAAGCCCTGAAGAAGAAAAGCCCCTCTGCCGAGTATTTAGCCGAATCGTTGGCATCAGACTTGGGTGCTATCAGCAAAAAACCGGTCACACTGTATGTTGACCAACTGGATTATGTGCCATTTGATGAAAAGTTCAACGATTTCATCATCAATTTCATCGAAAGTATGCCCGATACGATTCAATGGGTGGTGAGTAGCCGTGTATTAGCCTATCAAACATGGCGCGAATATGTTGCCAATGGGATGGCGGTGGTTTTGGGGACAGAACGTCGCGCCAATGATGTGATATTCACCATTGAAGACCCCATTAAGCCCCAATTGGAAGTGTATGCGTTTGG
>JALONZ010000243.1 GCA_025454675.1 Anaerolineae bacterium
TCCACCCACGTATTTTTTCTAAATAAAATGTATTGCTTTGGCTAATACCATCATTTGCGCCCAATTCTACAAAAAAACCGTTATCAAAATCTAAATATGGTTTTAGTTTATCATCAAGCCCATTTAATCCAACCTTTGTAAATCGTGGGTTTTTCATCCGAACAGTTAATGGACGTAAAATCCATTTCACTAAAAATTTTTTGATAGCTTTCATAAACATATCCCATATAGTGGATTGATAATTATTTTATTATACCCCACCCCTAAACCAATTCACAACCGACACCGCCCAACTTGCCCCCAAATGTTGATACTCAGCGCCAAGTCAAGTACACTTATCGCAGATGTGACCATTTAATAGAAAGCGTGTGTGATGAAACGATTATTAGCCCTTTTAACCTTTATATTCGCATTAGCCGCCTGTGCGCCACCTGTCAATTTGAACAGAACGGCTTCGGGGACAAATTTTTATGGCACATACAGCGTGTCTTATTCGGAAAGATGGACAATTGATATTCAGGTAGGGCGCATTTCATTTTCCAATGACCCACAAGGATTAGAAGCCTACTTGCGGAATGCTCCAGTCGTTGGGGAACAAGTTGCTGGCGGGGTATATGCTTTGCCCAAAGGCGCAGAAATAACCACATTTGAATCGGTGTTGGCGGCATATGAAACCCAATTGGGCGTATCTTTTGGCAACCGTGAGGCATTCAATGAAAATTCGCGTCAGGGTTTGAGCGGGACAGGCACACAAACCATTAACGGCATTGTGGTGGATATTGGCATCGCTGTTGCCGATATTGGTGATTCGTTTGGTGTGATTATTTATTACACATCGGTTGGCAGGGGTGCTAATGCCATGAATACGGCACGGCGCATGGCGAGTTCAGTGAATTTTATGGCGACAACACAATAACCATGTATAGACCAATTTTTTGTTTACTGATGATTGCCCTTGTGGGTATTTTGGTGGCGTGTGATGTCCCGCCCGACACATCTGCGCCGATTGTCGTTCCGGATATGTCATCCACACAAAGCATTAGCGCCACCGATTTTCAGGGGCGTGTAATGCGTTTTTCATATCCCGAATCGTGGTTGGCGCGGGTTGGCAATAACGGCGAAATTACCCTTGCCAACCGACAAAATGCGCTGGGTGCGTGGGATGTGGATATTTTTTCATTGCGACATGGCGAAATGGCAGGTGTGATTGCCGCTGTGGATGAGACCAGCATCGCCAACTCATGGGATAGGACACTAACAGGTGTGATGTCGCTCAGTCGGGCGCAGATGACACGTTATCGAGATATGCAGGCGCAATTCAAAGGCAATCAAGCCGTCACCATCAATGGGCGCGATATATTAATCACCGATGGCACGCTCACCCGCGATGAGATTGTTGTTGAGGTGATTATCATTGTGGTTTATGATGAGGATGATGGGGGATATGCGTCCATGCTCATCGGTGCGCCTGTGGGTCAGGTATTGCTGTATGAACCCGTGTTATTGCAAATTGCAGGGACATTTGATTTTATCCGAGAATAGAAGGGGATATAACCATGACGGTGGTCTGTTTAGGCGAATTGCTGATTGACTTTGTGGCACAAGAAACGGGCAAATTGGTTGGTGATGTATCTGGATTTCAAAAAGCGGCGGGGGGCGCTCCTGCGAATGTGGCGGTGGCAGTACGCCGTTTGGGGCATGATAGCGCCTTTTTGGGGCAGGTGGGTGATGACCCATTTGGGCATTATTTGGTGGATGTTCTTCATGCCGATGGGGTGAATGTAGACGGTTTGCGATTCAGTAGTGTGGCGCGGACGGCACTGGCATTTGTCTCATTGGCAGAAAATGGGGAGCGTAGTTTTGTGTTTTATCGCCATCCCAGCGCCGATATGTTATATCAGCCCCAAGATATTGATAAAAAGGTGTTATCCAGTGCCAAAATATTCCACTTTGGAAGTATCACCCTCATCACTGAACCCAGCCGAACTGCCACACTGCAAGCCGCCCAAATTGCCCGCCAAAATGGGGCGCTCATCTCATATGACCCCAATTTACGCCTTGCCTTGTGGGATTCTCCCGAAAGTGCCAAACAGGGGATGCTACTCGGTATGGGTTACGCCGATATTGTGAAGGTGAGTGAAGAAGAATTGGTCTTTTTGGTGGGTAAAGAGGATGTCGCACCGCTATTTGATGCCAACCCCAACCTTAAACTCATCCTCATCACACGCGGGGCGAATGGGTCTGCTGTATATAATCGGGCAGGAAAAATTGCCGACCACAAAGGGTATACGGTGCAAGCCGTAGATACAACAGGCGCGGGTGATTCGTTTATGGCGGGTGTTTTGGTGGGCATTTTGGAACATGGTGATGATTATGAAGCCCATTTTGGAAATATATTGGCATTTGCTAACGCGGTGGGTGCAATCACCACAACAGGACGTGGTGCAATTCCATCGTTGCCAAATCGTGACCAAGTACGCGCATTTATAACAAAAATGGGTTAAGATTATCGGCATAAGATGAGGCTATTATTGCTAGGACGCATTTATGAGCAACGACCCATTAATTAATACGGTATTTGGCAATTATTTGATTGAACAACAAATCCAAGTTGGTGGCATGGCGACCGTGTATCGTGCCACTCACCAAACGCGCCAATTCTTGGTGGCGCTCAAAATTCTCAAAAGTAATTATCAACGCGAGCCTGATGTTGTGGAACGGTTCAAACGTGAAGCTGAAGTCACATCCACACTCAATCACCCGCATATTGTTCAATGTGTGGACGCGGGTGATTTTAATGGCATGTCCTATTTAGCGATGCCTTATATTGAAGGTGGGAGTATCGCCGATATGTTCAAAAAAGGGGGCGCACCCATTCCCCTATGGCGTACTGCCGATTGGTTATCTCAGATTGCATCAGCGTTGGATTATGCTCATCAGCATGGCATCATTCATCGTGATTTGAAACCGGGTAATATCTTGTTGGATAGAAATCAAAAAGCCTTCCTCACTGATTTTGGGATTGCGCGGGTGTTAGAAGCCATGCGCCTGACCATGCCCGGTACGATGATGCCCGGTACGGTACGCTATATGTCGCCAGAACAAGCGCGGGGCGAGCCGAATATCAACCACCTGAGCGATATTTATGCGTTTGGGGTGGTGGCGTATATTTTGGCAACAGGCTACTATCCGTATGATGGCAGAAATGAACCCGCTATTTTAGACCAACATCTCACCGCGCAATTGCCACAACCCACCCGTGCCAATTCGCAATTGCCGATGACGCTGGACGGCGTGTTATTCATGTGCCTTGCCAAACGCGCCCAAGACCGCTATCAGACCGCCAGCGATTTTGCCAATGCGTTTCGCCACGCCATTCGCGGCTATGAACAAGTTGTCGTCATTGTAGACCCCAAACGCCCTAATCCTGCCGTAACCGATAATCGCCCCGCGACAGAGAACAAACCGCCAACCGCATTGCGCCGCCCTGCCAATTTTCCTGTGAATGCGCCTATTCCAACCCCAGACCAGCGTCCGCCCACCCAATCGCAACGCCCACAGGGATTTGACCAACGTGTGCCGACCCAACATCAACGCCCAGAAAATTTTCCGCCGAATCAACCACCGATGAATATGGGTTATCCGTATATCCCGCCCCAACCGAAAAAGGATAATAGCAATTTGGTGATTTATGGGGTTATTGGCGCGGTGGTCTTGTTGGCGCTTATTGCCATTATATTAATTCTGTTAGGAAATGGATGATGAATTATCGCCGATTTGATGATGTAAACCTGTTTTATAACCATGTATCCGCGTTTTTGACCGCTCGTGAAGCCGAACATAATTTGGTGTTGGGCATTATTCGCAGTGTTCAAATTGGGGAATATAATGAGCATCCGCCGTATTTGGCATGTGTGGAAAGTGACGGTCATATACAGGCGGTCATTGTCCGCACACCACCGCATAACGTGTTACTCTCGCTGATGGATGACCCGCAAAGCATTATCCCGTTGATTGTAGAAGATGTGCGCCACGAATATGCGTCACTGGTGGGGGTGAGTGGTGCAAAATTGGATGCGCGGATGTTTGCCGAAGGGTGGGAATCTGCAACAGGGCAACCCTTTCAGCTATCTGAAAAATTGCGGATTTATAAATTGACTGAAGTTACATTTCCGCAAAATGTGGCGGGTCATATGCGTTGGGCGCGTGAATCAGATTTTGAGATGCTGGTAGATTGGTATGTCGGGTTCATCACAGATGCGGGCTTAACCATCACCACGCCCGACCGCGCAAAATTTGTTATACACCGATATTTAGATGCCGACCCCAAAGAAAGACGGTTAGCCATTTGGGAAGCGGATGGTCAACCCGTTTCGATGGCGGGATATATGGGTTCAACCCCGAATGGGATGCGGGTGGGAGCGGTTTATACCCCGCGCGAATTGCGGAAACGCGGTTATGCGGGGGCATGTGTGGCACATCTGAGCCAACATATTTTGGACATGGGCAAACAATTTTGCTTTTTATTCACCGACCTCGAAAACCCCACATCGAATCATATTTATCAAGAAATTGGTTATCGTCCCGTTTCGGATGTGGATGAATACCGGTTTGAGGAAAGCACTCTCTAATAGGGTTAATGTGGATGTCATCATCTGGTGATATGATTATAAAAATACTGTAGTGACATGATACATCATGTCTATGATTGTCAAAATCAATAATGTGTATAGAGGTAAAATCATGAGCTTATTTG
>JALONZ010000244.1 GCA_025454675.1 Anaerolineae bacterium
TGACTTCTTTCACCCCTTGTAATGCCAAACTCCGCACATGCGCCACAATTTCGCCAACACTACGACTGCGTTCAACCCCACGTCTGAATGGGATGATGCAGAATGTACACGCATGAGAACACCCATACACAATCGGCACATGCGCCGAAATAAGGTTACCCTGCTCATGCGTGGGCAAAATCAAATCACCATCTTGTACCAAGTGGCGTTCATGTTGCACCTTTTCTTCATACGCGATAAGTTCCGCTTCATCCATGCGGTCTTTAAGAAATTCAACCATCGGCGCAGGTTCTGAGGGTGCCATAAATACATCCACAAAGGGCAATTTTTTACGCAAATGGAGCGGGTCTTTCACCCCAACCATACATCCCATCACACTGACGATTTTTTGTGGATTTTGTTTCTTCACATCACGGAGCAAATACAACCGCCCCATCGCTTTATCCTCAGAGGTCTGGCGGACAACGCAAGTATTCACCACAAAAATATCGGCTTCATCGGGGTTTTCTGTCGCAGAATGTCCCATGCGTTCCAGCTCAGACGCAAGCCGTTGGGAATCTGCCATATTCATCTGACAACCAAAAGTCCAAATATGATACTGCATCTTATTTTATCAATTTCTACTGTATACGACTTTTCTATATAGTGTAATTGTATCCAAACCGTCATATCACGTCAATGCAACGGCGTATCAATTTATTTATATTGGCTGGATTTATCATCAAAACACCCTTAAAATTAAAGTTATGAAAGATGTATTGAAGGAAAATAACCGCCATGAGCGACAATGAACAGACAACAACCACATCCACTAGCGAGATTTCATCCCTATCGCTTGCCAAACGCCAATTGCAACAAGTGAAAGCTGTTTTAGGTGAAGTCTTTCCGCCTGATGTTAGTGTGGGGGTCAAAATGCCCCGCGAATTGAAAACCGCCGTCGAAACACTCAGCCGCCAACTCAGCGATGCCGAGCGTGTTTCGCGTTCCACCCAAAAATATTTTGAACTGCTCCGCGATATCATCCAAAAAACGGCTATGATTTCTAGTTCGCTTGAACTTGAACAAGTGTTGGAGCGCGTTATGGATACCGTCATCGAATTAACAGGCGCAAATCGGGCTTATTTGATGCTCCGTGATAAAACCACTGGCGACTATAAATCGCGCATCGCCCGCAATTGGGAACAAGCATCCCTCAAAGAAAATGATATTTTATTCAGCCAAAGCGTCATTGAAGTGTCCATTCGTGAGGGCAAACCCATTTTTACCAGTAGCGCCCAAGAAGATAGTCGTTTTCAGGGCGCGACCAGTGTGGTCGTCTACGACTTACTCGCCATTTTATCCATCCCCATGATTTTATCCGGGGAGGTCATCGGTGTGATTTATGCCGATAACAAATCGCAACGCTGGATTTTTGATGATGAAATGCTGTCGCTCCTGTCCACATTTGCCAATCAAGCCGCCATCGCCATCAACAACGCCCGCCAATTTGAACAAGTCATTGATGATTTCGCCCAAGTCCAAGTCCAAGTCCAAAACTTGCAAATTCAGATGAACAAGACGCAAATGGATGAACAAGTGCGCGAAGTGACAGAAAGTGATTATTTCAAACGCCTGACGGAAATGAAAAATCAGCTTCGCAACCGCATGAAAAATGAATAAGGACGGCTATCTGCCGTCCCATTATCACTACAGTTTCAACTGACGCAACAAATTCGCCGCCAATTCCCGATATTCTTTCGTCATCGGGTGTTCAGGATAACGCATGGCAAAAATCCCCGCACTACCCAACATCATCATCTCGTTGGAATGAGGCAACAACGCCGCCACTTCGCATGAATACACTTCTTCAATCTGTGCTTTTACGGCTTCCATATCCATCAACGGCGGGACTTTATTCACCACCAATTTAATGCGCGGGACATCCATCATCTGTGCGATTTTCAACGTCACACCCGTGCCTTCATAATCTTGTTGGTCAGGGCGCATCACAATCGCCAACGCATCGGAAATCGTCAACGCCAACAACGTTTCTTCATTCAAACCCGGATGCGTATCAATAATCAACACATCCAATTTATAGGCTTCAATGAAGGCTTTTATCCCCTCTGTCAGCCTATCCACATCATACCCATCGCGCAAAACCAGCGCCAATTCGGTGGGGTGCATACTCGCTGGGATGAGAAATACCTTCCCTTTCACCGGTAATCCCAAATACGGAGTCACATCCACCACCGCATCTTCAATCTTGGCATCATGCAACAAATAATCGTTCAAAGATTTTTTGAGGGTCTCACCTTTGAGTCCAAATAAAATATGAACACCCGGAGATTGAATATCGGTATCAATCAAACCCACCCGCCGACCCGATGCCGCCATAACCGCCGCCAAATTTGCCGATGTATTCGATTTACCCGTCCCGCCCCGATAACTATGTACAGAAATAATCGTCGCCAAAATAAACCTCCCTTATGTGTCATCACTATCACTTAACTATAACATCATCTTGCGATTCATCAAAACGATTTTTAACCACACCTGTCTATCTTGGCAATAGCCCATTTTTTATCCATGCGCTACAATGAAACAATATTGTACTCGTATTCACAAATTGATTGTGTATCAAGAAAGGCTGTTCTTGTCATGCGGAACAAACTTTTAGCTATCTGTGCGTTTATCGTTATGCTTGCCCTCACCGCTTGCGGGACAATTGCCACCCCTGTCCCCAATCTGGAGACGCTCGAAGCCCAAAATCTGCAAAATGTGGTCGAAGAACCTACCGGTGTGGTTGAAGTGGTCGCCGTAGAACCCACCGCCACATCTGTCCCGCCCACAGCAACCCCTGTGCCACCTACAGAAGCCCCAACCGAACCGCCGACTGAAATTGTGACCGAAGCCCCCACCCAAGTTGCAGTCGTACCTGCAATTGAATTATCGGCAGAAGACCAACAAGTCCTTATCTTCATTCAAGAATTTGGCAATGTCGCTAAGGGTCAAGAAATTTTCAATACCACCTATGAAGTCAATACTGCTTCTGGGCTGGCAGAATGGAAATGCGCGACCTGTCATTTGGTGGATAGTGATGTGGCTGGTGTTGGACCTGGGTTATATAGCCTCAGCGACCGTGCTGGCGGGCGTATTCCGGGTTATCCTGCCGAAGTGTATGTGTATCATTCGATTATGACTCCCCTCCAATATATCGTGAGTGGCTACCCCGAAAACCTGATGCCAATCGGTTATGGTGAGGTGTTGTCACAACAAGATATTTATGATGTATCGGCGTATATTTTGTCGCTGAATAAATAAAATTGTGTAGGGATGGCAGGCATATAACCTATGCCTGCCCTACGCCCAAATTTTTGCCAATTCCAGCTTAAAATTGGGGAGGAGTGTTTCTTCTACGAGGATACCATCCGCCCCAAATACGACAGGACTATCCCCATCGGGGGTATAAACCCATGCTTTACGCCGATTTGGGTCTATCAGCCATACAGCTTTCACCCCATTGGCTAAATCATAACTGACTTTTTCATCCATCAGGCTGAATGTGTCGTTTGGTGATAAAATTTCAATTGCCAAATCGGGGACAATCAACATAGGGGTAGATTGCCAATCGGGGTGGTCACGAAAATATTCATCTATACGATTTCGCTCAAAAAATGCCATATCTGGGTCACGAGAGCCAGTTATCCAATTCATATTATCCTGTTCATGGATAGCATAAGTCATTCCACTAAATGCTTCGCCAAGTTGATTTTGAACAGCAAACGAATCAACACAACGGAAAACCTCTTTTAATATCCATCCATGTAACGCGAAATTGGGTATCCTATAAATCTGTTTCCCATTAATCATTTCAAACGGCTTTTCATTCGCCTCACGCATATAATCTTCCAAAGACATGCCAATGCGCGTTTCCGTTTTGGGATTATCAGAAATCATGGTTTCATACCTCATCTAACTCTTATTACTCATCGCATCACGACTTGCGCGGGACATCTTGGCGCACATTGATATTCAGCGCCACCGTATCACCATCACTCACAGGCGTTTCGGGCAAATTTAACCCCTGCACAACCGTTAACGGCAAGGTCATATACACCGCCGTCCCAACGCCCACCGTACTTTTTAGCTTAATTGTCCCGCCATGCGCCTCGATGATATGTTGCGCGGTTGCCAACCCTTGCCCCATCCCAGGCACGCGGATGATTTCGCCTATTTGGGTTTGCGGTACGCCTCTGAAAAAGCGTGTAAAAATATGAGGCATATCTTCTTTGCGAATCCCCACCCCATTATCACGCACGCGCAAATGCGCCAATCCATCATCGCCTTCATCTTGAATTTCGAGCGTCAAATCACCACCAGCAGGCGTATATTTCACGGCATTATCCACAATATTCCCCAACGCCCAACGCAACCGTTTTTCATCCCCCAACACATATTCGCCTTGACGTTGCAAAATGACGTGTAAGGTCAACCCGTTGGCGATTGCGACCTGTCGCCATTCATTCGCCACCGCCCACACCAATGTTTCCAGCCGAATGGGACGTTGATTACGCTGAATTTGGGCGAGATTGCTATCCGACATTTCGCGCAATTCTAAAATCATACGTTGGAGCGCCACCGATTGCCGTGTTACCTCACGGGCGAATGAACGCATCATATCCGATTCTTGCCCACCCGCCATCCGCCCCAAATTCGCCAGTGGTTGCTGAATTTCTTGCGATAGGCGTTTGAGTG
>JALONZ010000245.1 GCA_025454675.1 Anaerolineae bacterium
GAGAGGGTCAAGTCACGCGGGGCATCCCCCAAACGCGATGTGATTTCAATCGGTTCTGCGCCTTCTTCGGGGATTGGGATAGGTAAGCGCCACAACTTATTTTGTTGGATATAAAATAAGGCTGTGCCAGTCGGATTAATGGTATAGGCGGTTACATCATCCTCGCCTGATGTGATGGGTTCGGGTGGTGTGCCATCATTTGGGAGTTGCCACACTTGTAACACGCCAAAAATATCGGGAGCGCGGAAAAATGCGCGTTGGCTCATGATGATGCCATGTTCTGATGGTGGGCGTTCTGCCCCCCAGCCATACGCTACCACTTCACCGACAGGCAAGGGTAAAATCACCGCCAAATTGGGGATGAGCAACGTCATTTGACCATCGCGCAGGGCGATGAGCAAGTCACCCCCCACACCCCACATCGCCCCGCGAATATCAGTCGGCGCATTGGCAAATTCATCCACTGATGCGATTTGACCATCAATACTCATGCGCGTCCATACGGCAGTTTCTTCCGGATTTTCATCCCGCGATGCAAAGGCAATCAGGCTACCATCGGCGCGGATAGTGGGTAAAAAATAGCGTTGGTCGGCTTCACGTAGGGCGTATTGTTCATTCAGATTGCCCAAATCCAACACCAATAACCCGCCTTCTTGGGGCGCAAAGACGAGTTTTGTGTCATCTAACCATGCTGTGCCATACGATGAGGGCAATGCACCCACCAAAATCATCTCATCCCCCACATGCTGATAAATCCACCAGATGTTATTCTCCACTTCAATCGCCAAATAAGTGCCATTTTGTGACCATGCGATATGACGGGCGGGGCTGGTGAGGATGTTGGTGAAAATGACATTATTTGTGCCTAAGTTGAATGCCACACGCACACCGAGTAGGGTGGTATAAGCCAGTTTTGCCCCGTCTGCGCTCCATGACATGGTTTGACCACCTTGTCGGATGGGCGGAAAATCGGCAGTGGCGACAGTTTCTAGCAACACCTTAATTTGATTGGGATTGTTCATATCTGCCAGTGTGATGCCCATTTCGGTGCGATAGGCAATCCAATTGCCATCGGGTGCGACGGCAAAATCAATCACAAAATCACCTTCTGGGGTGACGGTGGTCGAGCCTTCTGCGCCCAAACCATAACGTTGCACAATCCCCTCATTCAGCAGGATATATAAATCGGTGGGCAGGTCAAAACCGTCACTTTGGGCAGAAACACCCAACCCAATCCCTAATAAAAGGATGAATAGCAGTCGAAAGAAATTTTTTAACATGATAGAATCAATCCTACAAAATCCATCGCTAAGATGTAGTATAGCGCATGGCGAAAAATCTGGCATGTAAAATGAGAAGGATACTCGGTTATGGTCTCGGTGCTTCCCCCCTCCTTACAAAAAGGTGGCGAACCATTTTTTCATCGTGGCAATGAGGTTGGGGTGTTATGTTTGCATGGTATCACTGCCTCACCAGATGAAATGCGTTGGCTTGGTACCTATTTGAACACCCGTTATGGCTATACGGTTTATGGCGCACGGCATGTTGGTCATGCGGTAGATTATAAGCACATGCACCGCGCCCGTTGGGAAGATTGGTATTTGGGGGCGATTGATGGTTATCATCTTTTACGCGCACAATGTAAACAGGTGTTTGTGGCGGGGCTTTCGATGGGTGGATTGATTACGTTGTTGATGGGTGCAAACTTGGATGTGGACGGGATTATTGTCATCGCCGCGCCGTTGGATATTCCCAGCAAGTCATTGCCCTATGCCAAATATTTGCAATTCGTCATGCCTAGTTATGAAACACCTGATACGACAGATTTTCCGCAACGCTTACTTCATGAACAACGTCGGCGCGGATTCCCTGCGGTGGGGCGGTTGCGCTATCAAAAATGGGCAACGCGCGGTGTGGCAGAATTATATGAATTGATGCAAGTGGTACGCGGACGCTTGCCCCTCATCCAAGTCCCTGCCTTGTTGATGTATTCGGCGGGGGATAAGACTGTGCCACTGGATAATTTAGATTATTTAGAAGCGCATATTGGCAGTGAGGATAAACGGGTTATCCGTTTTGAAAAAAGTGGACACATCCTGACGCAAGATGTGGATTGTGACGCGGTATTTGATGCAACGGGTATCTTTATTAGCGAGAGGGTATAAAACATGGCGTTTGGATTTACGCGGACAGTTATCGCCTTTTTGATTATTGTATTTGGGATTATTGCGCTCATTTTGATGAGTTCATTAGGGCGGACATTTGAGCAAACCGAAGAATTGCAACAAACAGTCGTGCCATTTTTAGCCTGCCGATTCACCAATACGACTCCGCAAACCATCCCCATTTATAGCGCCCCCTTTTCCGCCGAAATGCTGGAAATTGACGGGTTAGCGGATAGCCAACAATTGACGGTATCCAAACGGCGCAATACGCATGTGTTTGTGACGATTCGTGGCAATTATGGCGGGTGGATTGAACTCGATTTTGGTGTGTTGAGCGGTAATTGTGAGCAAGTGCCTGTGGATGACACCCCACTCACCAGTTTTGCAACAGTGTGCTTTTTTCGCCCAACTGAACAAACCACCCTGTATAGCGATATGATCCTGCAAACCCCTGTGCAAAGCCTTGTGCCAGAAGAATCGTATGTGATTATTGCCCAAACCGATGAGGCGTATCAGATTCGCATCAGCAGTTTAATCGGCGGTTATGCCGATAAGACCAAAGGCTTAACGCGCGGGGCATGTGGGTTAGTGCCGATGGTGCAGGGATAACGCTATTTTTTATAATTATCGCGCAAGAGCAGGGTGAGGGTGTAAATGCCCAAATCGAAATCGTGGCTAAAATCTATGGGCATCAACCAGTAGCGCGTGGCGCTCATATCACAGCGTTGATGAATGAGGGGCATCACCAATTTGCCTTGCTCGGCAAAAAATTCGCGCTCGGCATTCACAGCGGGGTCCTTGAGCGCACTCGGCGACATAACCGCCAACATCAACCCACTACGGCGCATGGCATTTTTGACCGCCACATGCCATTCTTCTTCCTCATCCACATCGGTCATATCAAGCCATGCGAATAATTCTTGCCCCATCAGGGCTTCTCTGAGGTTGAAGGCGAATAATTCATCGGCGCGGGTATAACTGATATAAATGCCTTGCCCCGCAGAACGGCGAATTTCTGTCGCACTGGTCAGTTGGGCGACCCCTTTTTTCAGGTAGGTATCATCGGGGCGGGTGTTCATGGCTTTGCGGAGGGCGATGCGCTTTTGTTCGGGGGAATTAAAACGCGAAATCATCTCGTCTACATTGAGGCTATCATCTGAATTGGTTTTTTGTCCGCGATTGTTCATAAGTCATTATCCAGAAATAATCAATTTTATAGCCATCATCATATCACAACCCGCGCTGATGAATCGTTAAAACGGGACTAGAGGGCTATCTATCCCTTCAAAAATCCCTTCACCACCTGAAAATACAAATCGCGTTGGGTGGTGGCGGGGGAATGACCTGCGCCATGAAAGACATAATGCACCGCGTTGGGATACAATTCACGTACTTTTGCCCGCACCACCTCATCGAATGTCGCGTCATTATCGGATTCCAACACATAAATATGTCCCGTCCAGTTGGCTAAATCTTGGGGCGTAAATTGATAATTGGTATGAAAATCCACCAGACATTGTTGTGTGCTGACCAAATCGGCTTTATTCAGGCGTTGCGAATACAGTTCATCCACAAAGGCGCGGGTGATGAGGGCTTTGTCATCGCTGGGGTCAATCGTCTCCACCATCCACACTTTTGCCCCATTCATCGCTTCTTCTTCTGGGAGGGGGAGCATCATTTCCAGCGCAGAGAGATAGCGTTGGGCATAATCCACATTGGGTAAGGTGGTGGTAGACAAAATTAATTTATCTACCCATTTGGGATGTTGCCGAACAAAGACCTGCGCCAACATGCCCCCCATTGACCCACCCAACACATGCGCCCTGCGAACCCCTTCCGCGTCTAATATCGCCGAAAAACCATCCACCAATTCGCGCATGGTGTTCACAGACGGGTATGTTGGGGCGATGACATAAAATTCATCTGCCAACATGGGAATATTTTCGTATGCCGCATCTGCTACGCGCAACCCACCGACCAATAACAACAACGGCGGATGATTTTTATCCCCAGAAACCACATATTCCCACTTCACGCCCTTATAGGTGAGTGTGCGCGGTAGGTGATTTTGGCGGAATTGGGCGAGTGCCTCGCGTTGATGCGCGGGGACATCGGCATAAATTTCATCAAATGTACGGGTATCCATATTATTTCTCCTCAAATAAGTCAGATAAAGTTACCACGGCATTCAGTGTTTTTGATGTGAATGCTTGTGTTTTATCATATAATCCCTGACGGCGCAAAAACCCGTCTTGGCGTACATACACCTCAATGAATTGTTCTTCGGGGTCTACTATCCAATATTCGATGACCCCATGTGTTTCGTATAAATCGAATTTTGTGCCTCTATCTTTGGCGGATGTTTTTGGGGATAAAATTTCGACCACGAAATCGGGCGCACCATGCAAATAACCGTCTGGCATAAGGACGCATTGGTTACTATTGGGATTCACCCAAAAAATATCAGGTTGAACGATGTTCCCCGATGCAAGGTGAATATCGGTTGGGGCAGACCGCAATTGTCTGGGATGTAAATGGCGTAACAACACAGCGATTAACGCCATAGA
>JALONZ010000246.1 GCA_025454675.1 Anaerolineae bacterium
CGCCAAACAACGGCACTCACTGTTGCTGATGCGTTATATGAGGCGGGAATTGTGTTATTTTTGCCCGACCAAGTAGCGCCCGCGCCGACTGACCGCATCACTGCCAACATGGAAATTGTCATTGACCGCTCCAGCGAATTGACCATCCGCGCCGATGGGCAGGAATTTAAGACCCGTGTCCGCGCCCAAACCATCGGCGATGCGTTATTAGAGAGTGGCATCGCCCTCAACGGGTTGGATTATAGTATCCCGTCCGCCACCCAACCGATTACCGAAGGGATTACCATTCGGGTGATTCGGGTTACAGAAGAAATTGTGACTCAGCAAACCCCTATCGCCTATGAATCGGTGTTGCAAGCCGATGCGAATTTGGATTTAGACCGCCGTGCCGTCATTCAAGCGGGGCAACAAGGCATTTGGCAACAAAATTATCGTGTACGGTATGAAAATGGTGTGGAAATCCGCCGTGAATTGACCGAAGAATTTATGGCGCAAGCCCCGATGAACGAAGTGGTGGCGTATGGGACACGCATCACCGTCCGCACCATCGAAACACCAGACGGCGTGTTGGAATATTGGCGCAAGTTCCGCATGTACGCCACCAGTTATTACCCTGCGGAATTGGGCGGGGATAATATCACCTCAATTGGCGAAACATTGCGAAAAGGCATTGTCGCCATCAACCCGCGCATCATCCCATATCGGCTTAATGTGTATGTGTTCGGTTATGGGGTGGGGCGCACAGCCGATACCGGCGGACCGCGCACGACACCCTATTGGATAGATTTGGGTTATTCGGATGAAGATTTTGTTGGGTGGTCGCGTTGGGTGGATGTGTATGTCTTGACACCTATCCCCGAAACAGTGAATTATTTATTGCCATTGAATGAGAACGGGGGACCCATCCCGCCGTGAAATGTAAATTTATTCTTTGAAATCGCGCTTATCCGTTGCAAGCCTATCGGCACGCCACTATAATGACTTCACAGTAGTTGTTGGATGCCAAATATGTCCCAAATTGATGACATCAAAAGCAAGTTGGATATTGTGAGTTATATCCAACAATATGCCTCTCTCAAACGCGCAGGGCGCACGTATAAAGCCTGTTGCCCATTTCATTCGGAAAAAACGCCATCTTTTGTGGTCAATCCCGATAAGCAGACATGGCGTTGTTTTGGCGCGTGTAATGAAGGTGGTGATATTTTTTCATTCGCCCAAAAATATCATCACTGGAATTTTGGCGAGGCGTTAGAAGAATTGGGCAGATTGGCAGGGGTGGATGTTCGCCCACAATCGCCATTAGACCGCCAAAAAGAGGAGCGCAAAGACCGCCTGCGCGGATTGATGACCGCCGCCAGCGAGTATTATCACGCGCAATTGCAATTGCCCACAGTGGCGGATGTGTTGCGCTATGCCAAAGAAAAACGGGGTTTCACCGATGAGACCATCACCCGTTATCAAATTGGCTACGCCCCGCAAGGTTGGCAAAACTTACATGATGAATTCACCAAACTCGGTTATAGCGAAGAAGAATTACTAGAAGTTGGGCTATTGAGCAAAAATGAGGCGGGACGGGTGTATGACCGTTTTCGCAATCGGCTGATGATTCCTATCCGCGATGAAAAAGGGCGCGTTATCGCATTTGGGGCGCGTGCGCTTCATCCCGATGACCAACCGAAATATCTCAATTCGCCACAAACAATTTTATTCGACAAAAGTCACACCTTATTCGGTTTGGATGTGGCAAAAACCATCATCAGCAAGCATGAGGTTGCAGTGATTGTTGAAGGCTATATGGATGTCATTCAAGCCCATCAAGCGGGGTTTTTGAATGTGGTGGCGCAGATGGGAACGGCGCTGACCGAGCATCAGGTGAAGTTGATTGCACCGCGCTATGCCAAAAAAATCATCCTCGCGTTGGATTCGGATACGGCGGGGCAAAGTGCCACACGCAAAAGCATTGATACGGTGCGTGAGGTGTTACAATCCGATTATGGGGCGCGACTTTCGGTAGATATTCGTGTGTTGCAAATTCCAGATGCCAAAGACCCCGACGACCTCATCCGCGAGAACCCGAATAGTTGGGAAAAATTGGTCGCAGAGGCAACTGCGGCGGTGCAATTTGTCATCATGACAGAAACGGCAGATTTGCCAAAGGGGATTGAAATGCGCCAAGTGCCATTATGGGAACGCGAGGCGGTTGCCAAGCGCATTTTACCCATTTTGAGTGCCTCGCAGAATAGTGTTACCAGACGTGAAAATTTGCAACAACTTGCAACGCGCCTGTATTTGGATTATGTGCAATTGCTCCAATGGTCAGAGGGGATGCAAACTACACCGAAAGAAACTCCTCCGAAAAAAACGCTTCGGGTGTTGCCCCCGCCCCCCACAAAATCGGATATGCCTGATGAACCACCCCCGTTAGATTTGGCATCTATCGCACCACCGCCTGATGATGACGGGTTTTCGCCAGTTCCTGTGCCACCGAATGAGAGCAAAGGTAAATCCGAATGGGACTGGCAACCGGTTGTAGTCCATAGACCACCCAAATTAACAGCAGAACGCGCATTAGAGGCATATTGCCTCAAGATGCTGTTCAAAGCGCCAACGGTGTATTATCAAATCAGCCGAAAATTACGCTCGTTGGCGAATCAGGACGAGATATTGCTCCAAGATAATTTATCGGAATTATCCCCGCGTGATTTTTTTGCGAATGATTATCAGGTGTTGATGCGTCTGTTTATAGAGGCGATTGAACAACAAGACCAAGAAACATTGGATTATGTGCAAGCCAATAGCACGCAATCGCTCAAACAGGTATTAGACCAGTTATTCAATTTGGATGTGACCACTGAAATCAAGCGCCAATTGAATCATAAATTTGTGGCAGATATTCAGGCAATTGTACAAAATACCGTCATTGAACTAACCGATGAACAAGTTGTACGCGAGAGTATGCTCACTGCGCTTAAACTTCGGCGTTCTCGGTTGTTACAAGAGTTACAAGAGTATAAAATTATGCTAAGTGATTTGGATTCGCGCGAAGATGAACATCTTCTGCAAGAAATCCGTATTCGCGTAAAATATGTTGCCAAAGCGATGGGTGCGCTCGATAAGGGCATCCAAGAAGTCCAAAAAATGTAAGTTTTATTCATGATGCACGGGATGAGATGATACATGCCAAAAAAGAGACAACCTAAAAAGCAACAGGACGCAACTGAAAGTGGAGAATTTGAAGAGGTCGGCGCAGAGGATTTTGAATTAGATGATGATGACTTGCCCGAAGTCCTTGAGGATGATGATTTAGATGAGGTTTTGGTAGACGATTTAGACGAAGAATTTGATTCTGAGTTTGATGATAGTCTTGATGAAGATAGCTCACGGTTAGATGTTGCATCCTTAGCAGATGACCCTGTGCGGATGTATCTGAAAGAAATTGGTCAAGTAACATTGCTCAATAGTGACCGCGAAATTTGGCTTAGTACCCAATTGGCGGCGGAACGCTTGGTGCAAACCCTCACCGACCAACTGGCAAATCCAGAGGTGGCAAATACAGATGGCTTGCCTAAACAAGCGGATGTGGTACGTTTGGCATATGACCGTGTGATTCATTATTGGACAGAGACGCAACGTGTCGCGCAAAAATTAAAGGTCGAACAACCCGATTTTATTGCGCTATTGGATGAAGTGCGGGCTGTGACGAGTGTTTTTGAACAAGTTGAATCACCCTATATTCGGCGTTATTTGCGTCAATTTGAATGGGGACGCGAAGAAAAATGGGGTGAACTGGCACAACCCCTATTTGAGGTGGTTCATGCCTTTTATCTCATCCCCAGTCATCAACAAAGTGAATTGCGTCGCCATTATCAAAAGAATAAAACATTGCCGAGCAGTGAACTGTTTCAGCATTGGCTATTTGCCGATGAAGAGACCATCGAAACCCTGCCAGAGTTGTTTGCGACCATTGAAGAACGCGCCGAAAACGCCGCCGAATCACTCACTCGCGCCAATTTGCGCCTTGTGGTAAGCGTGGCAAAACGCTATATGGGGCGGGGGATTAACTTTTTAGACCTCATCCAAGAGGGGAATATCGGTTTATTGCGGGCGGTGGCAAAATTTGACCACACCAAAGGGTTTAAGTTCAGTACCTATGCCACATGGTGGATTCGCCAAGCCATTAGCCGTGCCATTGCCGACCAAGCCCGCACAATTCGCATTCCTGTTCACATGGTGGAGACGATTAATCGCCTGATGCGGATTCAGCGCGAATTGTTGCAAGTCAATGGAGTGGAACCCAGCGCCGAACAAATTGCGCTAGAGATGGATTTTCTGACAGCAGAAGAGACCGATGCGATAAGATTGTTGCGAAAAGAAGGCATTCATCTGGAAGCGGGGTTGCAACGAAAATTGCGCCGTGCCGCCCAAAAAGTGCGGAAAATTTTGAAGATTAGCCAAGAACCGATGAGCCTTGAGATGCCGATTGGTCAAGAGGATAGCAGTTTATTGGGTGACTTCATTGAAGATGATAAGGTCATGGGACCGGTGGATGCCGCCAGCCGCCAATTGCTAAAAGAACAAATTCGGTCGGCATTGGGCGTATTGAGTGAACGTGAGCGCGAAGTGTTGGAGATGCGCTTTGGCTTGCTAGATGGTCAAGACCATACGTTGGAAGAAGTGGGTAAGCATTTTGGTGTGACACGCGAGCGGATTCGTCAAATTGAAGCCA
>JALONZ010000247.1 GCA_025454675.1 Anaerolineae bacterium
GCGATTTGGAATTGCTCCATGTTACACGGCGCGAATTTGCATTTGGCAGGCGCAAATTGGTCACGCACGCCGTCATCACACGGAAAGGATAAGTTATGCAAGGCGATTCACCCAGCACATATGCCCAACTTGCGGCACGGCGTATTATTTTTGTCACCATGCTCACTTTTGCTTTCGCCGCCATTGCCACCCTCGCAGGCAACCCCACCCTCAGTTTACAAATTTGCATGGGCGGGGCGGTTATTGGGATACTGGTATTCGTATTAGGCGGTTTGGCGGTTGCCGCGAATCGGGATAATTCCGAATAGTAGCCGAATCGTAGGCGCACTTGTCTACACATCCCGCCGAATTTTGCCTATAATAACATCCAGAGATGTATTGTTAGTTTTGAGGATGTGACGATGTATATACGGCGGGATATGAATAAATCGCTCTTCCGAGCGCAAAAACGCCCCCCCTATGTTTTTATATTGGTGATATTCGCCCTCATTGGCGGGGTAATTTATCTCGCCAATAGCCAACGCGATACCATTCAATTGCAAGCCTTAGCCGTATTGGGATTTGCCCCTACCCCCACCCCATTCGCCAGTGACCTCGCCACGCGCGGGTCGGCATTATTTCAGAATGGGGATATACGCGGGGCATTAGCCCTATTTGAAAATGCCCTTGAACAACGCCCCAACGACATCAATTATTTATATGAATATGGTCAATTGTTAGTTGAAGCAGAACGCCCAGTAGATGAGATTTTGCCCATCGCAGAACGTGCCATCGCAGTTGCCCCATCCGACCCGCGTGGATATACCCTCAAGGGGAAAGCACTGATGTGGACAGACCCATCCGCCGCCATTCAAGCCTCGATTCAGGGATTGGATATAGACCCCACATTTGCCCCCTTATATGCAGTGCAAGGTGTGGCATTCACCAATTTGGGGCGCTGGCAGGAAGGTCTGCGTAATGCAGAACGCGCCTATGAACTTGACCCACAAAATATTTTTGTCCTCACATCCTATCAGTGGCCCCTCACCTATGTGGGGCGCTATCAAGAGGCGATTGATTATTTAGAAGATGCCATCGCCATCAATCCCAATTTGGTGAACACCTATTTTTATTTGGCGGCGTGGTATAACTTACCCCAAGTACGCCGTCCCGATATGGCGATTGGGGCATATAACCGCGTTTTGGAATTGCAACCGAATAATGCCAAAGCGTATTTGCGCCTGTGCCAAACGTATGCCAATGTTGACCAAGCGCGGTTTGATGTGGCACAACCCTATTGTGATGCCGCCATTCGCATTGACCCCACTTATGGGGAAGCCTATATGCAACGCGGTCAGATGCAATATGCACG
The DNA here is from genome assembly GCA_025454675.1 of Anaerolineae bacterium. Lineage (GTDB taxonomy): Bacteria > Chloroflexota > Anaerolineae > Aggregatilineales > Phototrophicaceae. The sequence goes on from JALONZ010000247.1 coordinate 1,352, forward strand.
ACGTAATTATGAAGGGGCAATCGAATCATTTGAGAAATGCCTCGAAAATGGGTCTACCCGCATTGAATGTTGGTATATTCGCGGATTTGCCCATTATCGTCTGAGCGAATGCGATGAAGCATGGAGTGTATTGGAAGAAGCCCGCCCATTGGCTGTCAGTTACAATCTGCCCCAAATTGTGGAGCAAATTGATAACGTCATGGATGCGATTACGCAACGCTGTCCGGGCTATAGTGGGCGCTTAGTGCCGACACCCGTCCCGCCCACGCCCCTCCCGCCCACGCCCATCGGCGGATTTGGATGATAAGAGGGTGCTATGTATATCAAGCGTGATTATTCCCGCCCCATGTTTGGCAAGCAAACCACCAAACCACGCCGTAATTACACCCCGATTATTTTTTTATTCGGGTTAATTGTCGGTAGTATTACCTTATTCGTCTCCAGCAATTTTGATAGCATCCAAGAACAGGCTCTTGAATTGATTGGACTTGCCCCCACCCCAACACCCCTACCGGGAGACCTTGCCACGCTTGCTTCACAATTATTTGTGGCGGGAGATATGCAAGAGGCGGCAGATTTATTTGAACGCGCCATCGCCCTGCGCCCCGACAATATCGATTATCTGTATGAATATGGCAAGTTGATGATAGATATGGATAATCCCACACGGGCGCTTGAATTAGGCGAAAGTATCATTGAAATCAATAGCAACGACCCTCGTGGTTATGTCCTCAAAGCGCGGTCGTTGGTGTGGATACAACGCAGTTCAGATGCGATTCCTGTCGTTTTGGCGGGGTTAGACCTTAATCGTGGCTATGAATCCCCCCTCTATTCGGCATTGGCGCGGGCATATACCGATACGGGAAAATATGAGGAAGGCGCAGAGGCGGGATTATTCGCCGTTCAAGCCGACCCTGGTAGTTCAGACGCACGACGTAGTTATGCCCATGCGCTCAGTTGGGTGGGCAATAAAGCCGAAGCCATTTCTCAATTAGAGGCGGCTGTCCGCATAGACCCGACCAATATCGCGGCACATTTAGAATTGGCATTCCAATATTTGGGACAAAACCGCGACCAAGAGGCGATTGATTTATATGACCGCATTTTGGCATTGCAACCACGCAATTCCCGCGCCTTGTTGCGTTTATGCACCACCTACCGCAAAATTGGGCAATTTGAACGCGCCATCGGCTATTGCCAAGATGCGATTAATGCCGACCCATCATCTGTTGGCGCATATTATCAATTGGGGATTTTGCAATATAACCAATATCGGTTCGATGAAGCCATGATTGCATTTCAAGCCTGTGTAGAAATCGCGCCCGATGATTTGGATTGCACCTATCGGTTGGGCTTGACCTATTATTATATGGATGATTGTCAAAATGGGTGGGATATTTTGCAAGATTCACTCCTTATGGCGCAATCCCGTAGCAATACCGATGCGATTGTGGGGTATATCCGTGAAGGCTTGATTGCCATCGGTCAAAAATGCCCCGAATTTGGGCGCAGAGACCCCACACTCGCCACCGCCACACCGAATTTCATACCCGAAGTTACACCAGAGGCGATTACGCCACCTGCACAACCGTAATTCAAAGGACACCCTATGTATCTGAAACCATCCAGAAAATATCGGACTCAGCGCCGTGCGCGGGTTATCTCGTTCAAGACCATTTTATTTTGGATTTTCGCCATTGCGATTATTGTGGTGGGGATTGGGATTTATGAAAACCGCGACCGCTTCATCCCCATCGTAGACCGCGCCTTGAATACGGTGGTGGATAATGCGGGGGATGTGATTGCAACCTCGCGTGCGCCAGAACCCACCGCCACACCAGACCCTAGCAACGATTTGCTCCGCGCCAATGATGCGTGGGTACGCGGGTCAATTCAAGAGGCGACCAGTTTATATGAGCGCATCGCACCCGCCACACCCAATGATTTGGTGGTCTTTTATCGGCTCACACTTGGTTATATCAATCAAGGCAAATTTGAAGAAGCCCTCACATACGCCGAAAAAGGCATTACCGCCAACCCATTTCATCCCGATATGTGGGCGATGCGTGCGATGGCACTCAATCGGTTGGGGCGCTCCCCGCAAGCCATCGCCAGCGCATCCCGCGCCTTAGAACTCGTGCCGAATAGCCTCATCGAACAAGACGCATCATGGGAAAATAGCCGTGCGCGGGCATTGGCATTTTTGGCAGAAGCCTATTTGAACTTGGGGCAAGGTCAACGCGCAGATAGCACCATCGAAGAAGCCTTAGACCTGAATCCAGATAGTTATGAGGCGTTACAAATTCGTGGACGGATTGAACAAGAAATTAATTATGATTTTGAGGCGGCACTCGCAGATTTCCGCGCCGCCAATGAACTTGCGCCGACCATGATTTATGTCGCCATTTGGTTGGCGCGCATGGAGCGCGATGGTTTCCGAAATTATGAAGCATCGTTGACCTTGTATCAAGATATTTTAGAACGCAATCCCGGGAATACGCAGGTACTATTCGATGTGGCAGATTATTATTTGCGCGTGGAGGGCAACCTCGAAGAATCCATGAGTTACCTCAGTCGGTGCGTGGAAGCCGACCCGAATGTGGCGGCGTGTCATTATTTGATGGGGCGCGTGCAATATCGGCGCGAACAGATGGCAGATGCGTTGATTTCATTTCAAACGGCGTATGATTTCGTCTCGGATAATGGTTATTATGCCTATTGGTTGGGCGCGGCATATTTGGCGCTGGGGCAATGTCAACAAGCCATTCCGTATCTAACCCAAAGTGAGGGCATCGCGCGGACTCGAAGTGATGCAACCCTGCTGGATTCTGCCGGTTTTACGCTGAACGAAGCACAAGTCGCGTGTGGGATTCGTTCAGCGCCCACCACGCCCACCCCAACACCAGAGGGCGAAAATACGGATGGGTGAAAATCGGTTATAATGACAGTATCAAGTAAAAGAAAGGACATTTTGATGACACCCTTAACAATCAATATTCCTGATGAAACATTTTCACAGCTTAAAGAACTAGCGGATGATGCGCTCATTTCTATAGAGCAAGTTGTGAACAACATGATTCAAGCAGGATTAGAGGACGAAGATACACCTGATGAAGAAATCATCTATGACATTCGGCAAGCCCTAAAAGAAGATTTAGCGGGTGATGTGCGCCCGTTAGAAGATGTTTTGGATGAGTTACGACAAGAACTGATGCAAAATGCCAACAAAGATTAACACACCAAAACAATTCATCAAGAAGTTATCACGCCTGATTCGCAAATATCCGCTATTATTGCCAGAATTTGATGTACTCAGGCAACAAATTGCCAATGATGAACGACCGGGTGATTTAATTCC
>JALONZ010000248.1 GCA_025454675.1 Anaerolineae bacterium
TGCTGTCCATTACACGCATCATTCAGCGTGTCCTACGGGCATCGTTACGGGCGCGGGGGATTGGCATTGAGCGCGTGTTGATTATCGGCATGGATGAGGTGGGTCAAGCGGTGTTACGCACCATTTTAGCCCGCAAAGATTTGGGATTGTATCCGGTTGGCTATGTGGATGATGACCCAACCCGCGGACAAGCCGATTTGGGGCGAGTTTTGGGATTGGGCAAAATTGAAAACCTAGCTCAAATCATTCAAACACATCATGTTCATATGGTGGTCATCACACTCCGTTGGCATGAGCATGACCGCATTTATCACATTGTGCGCGAATGTCAATCCGCGGGCGCGGATGTGCGCGTTGTGCCTGATATTTTCCAATTGAACCTCAAACAAGTCCAAATCGAAAATTTAGATGGTATCCCCTTATTGGGAACTGGCGAAGAACCGCGCTTAAATGTGCGTGAACGCCTATTAAAACGCCTCATTGACATTTTAATCATTGTCATCGCATCGCCCATTTTAGTGCTGTTATTCATCATCATCGCCATTGCCATCCGACTCGAAAGCAACGGTCCCATTTTTTACTCAGCGGTGCGTGTGGGCGAAAATGGCAAATTGTTTAAGATGGTCAAATTTCGGAGCATGATTCCCGATGCCGAAAAATATCGTAAAACATTGGTCGAGACGAATGAACTCGACCCACGCCATCCCAAAATTCCCAATGACCCGCGTATCACCCGTGTTGGGAATATCATCCGCAAAACCAGCATGGATGAATTACCGAATCTGATTAATGTGTTGCGCGGTCAGATGAGCCTTGTCGGTCCGCGTCCGCCCACGCCTGATGAAGTGGAATTATATGATGAATGGCACAAGCAACGCCTCAAGACCATGCCAGGGATAACAGGGTTATGGCAAGTGAGTGGGCGCAGTGATGTCCCGTTTGATGAGATGTGCCTGCTGGATATTTATTACATCGAAAACTGGACATTGGGGCTGGATATTCAAATTTTGCTGATGACCCTGCCCCGTGTATTGTTACGGCAAGGGGCGTATTAAGCAAAATAAACGCGCAAGGGCGACTCGATTGAGTCGCCCTTGCACGTTACAAATCTGTTGTGATAGTCAGTAGGGGCTTGCCATGGCAAGCCCCTACAATTACAACGACTAATTTATATCAATCTTATTCAGCAGGCACTAACACGGCATCAATCACATGCACAACACCATTAACCGCTTCAATATCGGCGGCAACGACTGTTGCATCATTGACCATGACCACATCACCATCCACAGAGAAGGTCAAAATGCCACCTTGCAGGCTTTCAACTTCCAAACCATCTTCAATATCGCCAGCCATGACCGAATCTTCCAACACATGGTAACGCAGGACGGTCTTGAGCAGGTCGGTATTGAGGTAGGCTTCGGCTTGGCTCACGCCCAACGCATCAAACAAGGCTTCAAATGCGTCATTGGTGGGGGCAAACACGGTGAAGGGGAAGCCTTGGTCAAGCAATGCGGTTGAATTGGTGAGGACAATCACATCCACCAAAATGGAGAATTGTTCATCTGCCGCGGCAATGGCAACAATCGAGCCTTCTTTGAGCGAAGCAAGTGCGGCTTCACGGGCATCGGCTAATGCCACAGAGGGGGGTGTTAACACGGTATCAATAATATGAACCACACAATTATTGGCTTCAACATCGGCGGTGGTCACGGTAGCGACACCATTCACCATCACAACACCATCCGCCACCGAGAAGGTCATCAAATCACCTTGCAGGGTTTCGACAATTGCGCCGTCGGTCACATCAGCAGAAGCAACTTGGTCTTCGAGGATATGATAGCGCAACACATCACGGAGCATATCGGCATTATCGCGTAAGGCAACATCCAAGCCAACACCCATTTCAGTTAAGACAGCTTCAAAAGCGGCGTTGGTTGGGGCGAATACGGTGAAGGGGAAGCCTTGCGCCAACAAATTGCCTTGACCCGTAGCGACAATCACATCCGCCAAAATGCTGAAATCGGGGTTGGTCGCGGCGAGATAAGCAATTGAATTTTCCGGAGCAGAGGCGGCAAGGGCTTCACGGGCGGCAACACGGGTTGCAACCAGTGGCGCGGCGAGGACGGCATCAATGGCGTGAATCACACCGTTGGTCGCAGTGATGTCGGTTTCGGTCACATTCGCAACACCATTCAACACAACGCCACCTTCTTCGGTCACTTCGACCAAGATGAGGTCGCCATCGAGTGTCGCAACAGTTTGACCATCCAACGTAACCACATCAGCGGCGCGGGCAACGGTTGGCAAAACATGATAGGGCAACAAGGCGCTCACCAACGATGGGTCGAGCAAAACTTGTTCTTTAGATACACCCAATGCTTCAAATGCGGCATTAAAGGCGCTGTTAGTTGGCGCAAACACGGTAAAACCACCTGCGGGTAATGCACCAAGCGAATCAGATGCGACCAACAGGTCAACTAAGGTGCTGAAGCGTTCATCAGCGACCAATTTGCCCAAAACAGAAAGGGGTGGCACATCTGCCAAAACTTCGCCTTTTTTCAGGCTAAGTGGGTAAGACGGTGGCACTAACACGGCATCCACCACATGCACAACCACATTAAAGCCCGTCACATCGGCGGTCACAACATTGACTGCGCCATTGAGGACAACGCCACCTTCTTCGGTGGTGGTCACAACAATGCCTTCCCCATTGAGGGTTTCAACAGTTGTACCCGCCAAACCAACTAAGGCTTCGGCAGGCAGTTCATCTTCGAGGATATGATAACGCAAAACGGTCTTGAGCAAGTCCACATTGGCGAGTGCTTCATCGGCTGTCACACCCATAGAGGCGAACAAGGCTTCAAAGGCGGCATTGGTTGGCGCAAACACGGTGAAGGGGAAACCATCACGCAATAGTCTGTATTGGTCGGTAGCGAAAATCACATCGAACAAAATAGACAGGTCGGCGTTATCGCGCACCAAACCAATCACGCTATCGGCGGGAAGAGCGGCAATTTCTTCTTTGAAGGCTTTCCATTCGGCAACAGCGGCAGAGATTTGTTCATCCAACGCACTGGTGAAAATCACATCATCAATGATATGAATACGCCCATTGGAGGCACGCACATCGGCATCCACCACATCAGCAATGTTCAGGCGCAAAGTGCCACTTTCAGAAACGGTTACACGGATGCTGGTATCGGGCAATGCGGTGAGGATAACACCACCATTATTGACCGCAATATCCGCCGAGCTAAAGAAGCCCGTCAACACATGATAGCGGAGCAGGTCGGCGGTAACTTCTGGATTTTCCACAAAGAACGCCAAGTCCACATCAAAATATAAGCCCAAACGGGTGAATGCTTCGTTATTGGGCGCGAGCAGAGTCAAACCAGGGATGTCTGTCCGAGCGAGTGTTTCTGCAATGCTGGGGTCAACAGCCGCCACCACAGACGCTAACACGCTGAGGTCTTCACGACTATTCACCACGTCTAAAATGGTTGTTCCTTGCGCCATGGCGGGCAAGGTTGCCAACACAAAGAGCAACATGGCTATTACTAGAGAGAATACTCTACGCACTTCTTTGCCTCCAATCAATCAATAAAATATTTTTGCCTCGTATCAATGAGACTAATTCCACACACTGCCACCATTATACCCAAAGATGATGAAAATTAACAAATCGAAATAAGTAAAAAATGAGAAATTTATGACAAAAAGTGACTAAGTGACAAAATTTTAACCGTTATTGGCGGTCTGTGCAAAATCATCTTGCATGAGCTGTTCATTTTCAGACATATCTGGCTCATCTTGCGGGTCATCATGAAGGCTTTGCCCCCCCAACGCATATACCAATACACCAATACACGCAATGGCATAACTGGTCACAATCCCCACAATTTGCAATGGACCCAAAAAGTTTTGTATGCTAAATTCTTGCCCATGTGACCCAAAACCAAACGCATCGGCAAGGCTAAACAACCCCGCCAATAACACCCCTGTCATCGCCAAACGTGTACCAATCAATTGCACCAAATTGGCGGTATTATAGGCATAAAATGTATATTTGACGTACAGCAACGCCCCCGTGATGAATAAGGTAAATCCCACCAAAATCACCATCAATTGAATCACACCAATACCTGGGGTCGGGTCTAATCCCGTCATACCGGGGAACAGCCCCATCATCAATAAAATTGTGCCTAATGTGCCAATGGCAATGCCAATTTGTCCGACTCGTTCCATATCATCAACGCCCTTTCAAACTGGTCTGGATTTGACGGAGCATATTCCCGCCCAAAATCGCGCTAACATCCGTATCGGAATAGCCCCGTTTGGCGAGTGCCTCTTTCAATCCCCATAAATCAGCAATCGTATTCAATTCTTGTGGTGTAGATTCTGCGCCAAATCCGCCATCAAAATCTGTGCCAATTCCCACATGCGCGGCATTGCCCACTAACTGACACACATAATCAATCACCTCAATCACACGGCTGAGTGTCATCGCCGATTTGCCATCCACAATTGACCATGTATTGGACAAAAACAAGTTGTACGGCACAATACCCATCACCCCGCCCCGTTCCGCCAAACGCCGAATCATCATATCACTCAAATGGCGGTCACTATTACGAAAATGGCGCGGATTACTGTGGCTGGCGATAATAACCCCATCATACCTATCTAAAGCCTCTAA
>JALONZ010000249.1 GCA_025454675.1 Anaerolineae bacterium
GATTTTGTTTCGCTATCTAGCCAATTATCGAGTGCCAATAAGCCACGCCAGCCATCCAAAAGACCTGCACGGGCGGTTTTTATGCCTGACCATAAGATGAAGGGCAAGCTGACGGCTACGGCGGTGAGGGGGCGGTTTGCGATTAATAACCCAAGCGCCAGACCTGCCATGATGCCCCAACGGATGGGATAACGGCGTTTTTCTATCCAGATGAAGCTATAGACGAATAATAAAAAGAGGGTTATGGCGGGGGTATGCGACATCATCGTGCCAGAGAGGAGTAATGCCATCGGCGAAAAGGTGATGAGTGCCGCGGCGAATAACCCAACTTCTGAATTAAATAGGACGCGCCCAATTTTATAGGTCAATGCGACGGATAACATGCTGGCAAAGGCGTGAATGAGCCATATGCCCCCCAATTGCAAACCCAACGACATCAGGGCAGGGTAGCCGAGTGGATATTTGCCGAATTTGTGGTCGGTGGGTCCATCGGTGATGACGAAAGGTTGCCAATAGGCGAGGGTTGGTTCGGGCGTGGTGATGACCAAATCGCCCCGTTCAAATAGGCGTGCCTGAAACAGATATGCCACCTCATCTTCTAAATGAGGGAGATGCTCGAATACGCGGTCGCTGACCAACCATGTGGTGATAAAACTGATGAGCATCAATATCACCACCAACCAGTGATGGGTGGTGAATATGATTTTAGAAGGTGTGTTAACCTCAGATTTTTGCATGGTAATCTCAACTATCTTTGGGTATAATTATCACTCGTCCATTTTAGCACAGTTAGCATAGTATCGGTAAATTATCATTTTGAGTCTTGGTACATCTGCGCTGTTGCACTATAATCACGACACTTTCGTCCATTATGCAGAACACCTCGCCTCGTGATGAGGCTTTGATATGTAAAGGAATTGAGTCATGAAGGTTATTCTTCTAAAATATGTGTATAAGCAAGGCGTTGAAGGCGAAATTATTGATGTTGCCGATGGTTATGCTCGTAATTTCCTCATCCCACGCGGGTTAGCCGCGCCCGCCACCGAAGGCGAATTGAAACGCGCCAGCAAATTGCGCGAACAAGCCGCCGCCAAACGTGCCGCGCTGGATAATCAATTGAATGAACTGGCGAAACAAATTGATGGTGTGGAATTATTTTTTGGTCGGCGTGCCGCCCCAACAGGTAAATTATTTGGGTCTGTGACCACCCAAGAAATTGCCGATGAATTGCTCAAGAAAACCGGTGTGGATATTAACCGTCGCCGTATTAGCCAAATCGCCATCCGTGAAATTGGCACGCACAGCGTCCCCGTGCGTTTGGGTAACGAAACATCCCCCGCCCTTAAAATTACGGTTGTGCGCGATGACGAATTGAATGAATTCCTCGCCAAACGTGAAGCCGCCCTCAAGAAAGCACAAGAACCTGTGGCAGAAGCGGTTGCAGAAGAAGCCCCCGCCGTTGAAGCGTAAATTTGTGACCATTCGGTATATCAAATGGGCGGACATACGCGCCTAAAGGCGCTAGTACCGCCCCTACAAGTTAACCGATTTGTAGGGGGGAATTAGCAGAAGGCGTATATCCGCCCTTCATGTTTATGTCACAATTTGCATAATCGTTAAAAAATGACCGTTGGGGGCATTTTGTTGAGGAAAATGTGGATAGTTACTCATTAGGGCGCTATCTTCACGATGCCCGCGAACAGAAAGAACTCACATTAGACCACGCCACTGCCACCCTCAAAATTCGCCGTAAGGTATTAGAGGCATTTGAACAGGGCGATTTTAGCGTCTCTGCTGATTTATCTCAGGTGCAAATTCGCGGATTTTTGCGAAATTATGCCCGTTATTTGGCGTTGGATGAAGATGTCGTGATGACCTATTATGAATCGGCATTGAATCCTAAAAAGAGGCGTGGTGGACGCAAGGCAAAAGGCAAAAAGAATGGCAAATCGGCGCAACCCCCCACTATGATGAATGGGGCAAGTATCCCCGCCGACCCGCGCAAATTTAGCACTACAGCCAATATCCCATCGAATCAAACGCACCTCAGCCTATCGGATGAGCGTGAATTGGCACAACAACGCTTTTTGCGATTTATAAACCTGATGGCAATTATTTTGGTTAGCCTCATTGCGATGGGAGTCATCATTTTTGTGTTGGTGCAATTGGTGATGCGTCCTGTCGAAATGATTCCGCAAAGCGATATTTTGGCACAATTGCCCAATCAACCGACTTTCACACTTGCGCCCACCTTCACACCGCGTTTTGAAGCCAGTCCATTGCCACAATCGGTATCAGAATATAATGGGGTGGGTGTTTTGGTGAATATCAGCGCCGAAAGTCGGACATTTTTGCGCGTGACGGTGGATGGCAGACCGCAATTGGAACGCTTACTTACCCCGAATCAACGGGTGGAATTTTTAGGTGTGAGCGAGATTGTGGTCAATGCCAGCAATGCCGCCGCCCTGAATGTGATTTATAACGGACAGCAACAAGGCTCATTCGGTGCGCGTGGTCAGGGTGTGCAAATTACATTCCGCGACAGGGGCAACCCCGATATTTTAACGGGACCGGGTTTTGACCCCACATCCGAATTCACATCCACACCCACCGCCACCAGCGATTTATTGGCGCTTACACTGATTGTCGCGCGGACACCGACCGCCACCGATGGACCCAGCCCCACGCCATCGAATACGCCAACGGTGACGAATACACCGACTATCACACCCACACCGACCATCACCAATACGCCTAGCGCGACTTTTACACCATCGGCAACGCCAACGGTGACGGATACGCCATCCATCACACCCACACCATCGAATACATTACCGCCGAGTGCCACGCCAACCATCACCAACACGCCAACCGTGACAGTTACACCGAGTATCACACCGACACCATCGCCGACTGCGATTTTGCCACCGCGCAATACGCCATCGAACCCAACACCGACCAAATCACCATCGTAATTGGCATTTATTAAATGGGCGGACATACGCGCCAAAGCGGACGGCAAGAATGCCGTCCCTACACATCAAATAAGCAGAATTGTAGGGGCGGATTAGGGCGGAACGCCCGTATATCCGCCCACAGTGCATAAAAATATCAAAAATCGTATCGTTAGTAACATGAGGCTAAAAACAGGTACATGAGTCAAATCAACGCCAAAATCAAAAACAATTATTATCTGCTCAGTTTGGGATGCTCCAAAAACACGGTAGATTCTGAAAGTATGGCACAAGTATTGGGTCAGCATGGGTTACGCGGTGTTGGCGACCCCGATACGGCAGAAGTGCTAATTGTGAATACCTGCGGATTTATTGATGCCGCCAAAGAAGAATCTATCAGCGCCCTGCGCGAATTGGTAGAAGGCAAAAAAGGCAATCAGATGGTGATTGCGGCGGGGTGCTTATCACAACGCTATGGCGCGGACTTGGTGCAATATATACCGGGATTGGACGGGGTGATTGGTACGCGCCGTTGGATGGATATTTTTGACCTTGTAACGCGCCTGCGTGACCGCAAACATCCAGAACCGCTTTATCATCTGCCAACAGATGTGAAAGTGGTCGGCTCGGATGAACGTGGGGTATTGCGTGCGAGTGTGCAAGGCGCGAGTGCCTATCTCAAAATTGCGGATGGGTGTCGCCGTCCGTGTGCATTCTGTGCGATTCCCAAAATCAAAGGGACTGCGGTCAGTCGCCCTGTGTCTAGCATTGTGGCAGAAGCGGTGCAATTGCAAAAAATGGGCGTGAAAGAAGTGTTGCTCATCGCCCAAGATACCACTGATTATGGCTATGATTTGGGGCTGAAAGACGGATTGGCGCATTTGCTGAATGAAATTGTCAAATATGCGCCCGACATCCCATGGATTCGCGTGATGTATGCCTATCCGGGTTATGTGACGGATTATTTGATGGAAACAATGGCAAAACACAAACAAATTTTGCCCTATTTGGATATGCCCCTGCAACATGGACATCGGGAGACGCTCAAACGGATGAAACGCCCCGCCAAAGTGGAATGGGTATATGAGACAGTCGGAAAATTGCGGACGATGATTCCCGAATTGGCGGTACGGACGACCTTCATCGTGGGGTATCCGGGCGAGACGGATGAAGAATTTGGCGGCTTGATGCAATTCGTCAAAGACTTGGAATTTGACCGCGTTGGCACATTCAAATATAGTTACGAAATTGGCACGCCCAGCGCCGATTTGCCCAACCATGTGCCAGACGAGGTTAAGCAAGCGCGTTATGACCAATTGATGGAACTGCAACAAGGTATTAGCCTGAAGAAAAATCAGATGATGATTGGCAAAACCATCCCCGTTTTGATTGAAGGGCATGGCGCGGGCGAAGATGAAGACGGTCACGACACAGGCGATATACTCAGTTTGGGGCGTAGCTATCGGGATGCGCCCGAAATTGATGGTTATGTCATCGTGGAAGGCGAATTGCCCGTTGGGGAGATTGTCCCTGTGCGGATTACAGGCGCGACCACTTATGATTTATTTGCTACGGTGGATACAGGCGCACCACAAATCATCGCGGGCAAAAAATATGGCGAAGGCATGATTGACTTGGGCGATGTGAAATAATAATTAGGGGGAAATCATGAAGCGGTCTGATTGGGCTATTGCTTGGGCATTTGGCTTTTTGCACCTTATCAAT
>JALONZ010000250.1 GCA_025454675.1 Anaerolineae bacterium
ACGAATTGATTACGCCCCGCCCGAAATGGTGGAAGTGGCAGAGGCGTATGGCTTTCCACTCATCGAGATTGATTATACAGCGCGGTTTGTGGAGATGGCACGCGCCGCCAATGAAATCATCGCACAAGAACAAATGGCGTTGGTCACACGGGCGCTTCATATCCATAAAACCCTCACCAATTTGGTCTTAGAAGGTGGCACAATCAAACAATTGGCTACCGCGATGGCAGACCTCATCAAGCAATCCATTAGCATCGAAAATGACCGTTTTGAGGCGCTCGCCAATACCAATATCGGCTCCGTGGATGAAGCTCGCCGTTATACCCAACAATATGGACGCACAGACCCGCGTCTTGTTCATGCCCTCGAAACCGATATTTTGCCCCAAATTCGTGCCACATTGCGCCCAGTGTTCATCCCCAAAATGCCCCATGTAGGGTTGGAGATGGAACGCATCCTCGCGCCGATTGTGGTGCAGGGGCAAATTTATGGCTATATGTGGGTCATTGCCGATGGTCGCCCATTAACTGATTTAGACCAGTTAGCAATTGAAAGCGGGGCAACAATTGCCGCGCTGATGCTGATTTATCAAGAATCGTTACAAGGGGCAGAATCGGCGCTAAAAGGCAATATTTTGGCGCGATTGGTGCAAGGTGAAATGAGTGGGATTAACCTGCTCACCGACCAAGCCTTGCGTTTTGGGTTGGATTTACGCAAACCGTATCGGGCGTTGGTGGTAGATTATGGCGCTCCATCGGCGCAGGTGGTCGCACTCAATCGGCGTTTGACCAAAGCCTTCAATAATACCGTGAGCGGGCAATATGCGGGTCAGGTGATGATGCTTGTTCAAGCCACAGAAGACCTAAATGCCATTGCCAAACGCATTTTTGCCGAAATTGAGCCAAATCCCGTCCCCCATCCCATTCGGTTGGGGGTGAGCGCGGTGCATACAGGCGCAAAACAAGCCCAATATGCTTATAGCCAATGCCGCGAGGTGTTGCATATCGCCACACGACTGTATCCGAATGATAAAATTGTTTATTTTGAATCGCTGGGTTATATCCATACACTTTATTTAGCAGGACACACCGCCCTAAATGATAATCCGCACTTACCCGCCTTAAAGCTATTGCAAGAGGAACAACAAGCCGATTTATTCAATACACTAGAGACTTATTTGGATGCGGGCGGGAATGGGGTGAGTACGGCAGAATTATTGCATATTCACCGTAGCACACTAAATTATCGGTTAGAACGGATTCAAGAAATTTGTGAGGTCAAACTCTCAGACCCCATCGCGCGGATGAATTTGCAGATGGCGCTCAAACTGTACAAATTATTTGGCACGGCATGAGATTTGCAACTTTTGATTTTCGATTGCGTAATTAGAGATATAGATGCAATTCAATAGCTGAGGAGATAATGCAATGAGTGAAAATCAAACAACTGAAAAAGCAAATCGCACTTTTGTTGAAGAATTTGAAATGACCGGCAATAAAGTGGTGGATAAGGTCAAAGAAATGATTGCTGAAGGCAATGTCCGCCGTTTGATTGTCAAAACACAAGATGGTCGCACCCTGATTGATACCTCGTTAACCGTTGGCGTGGGTGTGGGCGGTTTCTTGGGCATGATTGGCGGTATCCCACTCGCCATTTTTGCGACATTGGCGATGGTCGTGACCAAAGTCAAAGTGGAAGTCGTGCGCGAAGTGACCGAAGGTGATGTCATCGAAAGCAAACAAAAAGTCGAAATCAATGTAGACGAAGAATAAATAGTCAACCCGTAGGGGCTTGCCATGGCAAGCCCCTACCACATGGCAAGCCCCTACAATATTCATCACCAATTATCGTGCCGCATGGGTCACATCATCATCTACAGGCGGTTGCGGGATGGGGAATCGACAACGGCGGATAAAAGTTTGGTCGGCGGTTATCATCACCAAGCTATAACCGGGTTCCATACCCCTATCAGCCGTTGTTTTGTTCAATTTGGGATATGACCAAAACTGCACCCAACTGCTGACGGTGCTGGCATATAAAATGCCATCTCGCACCATATCTATATGTTGATGCACATGCCCAAAAAACACGCCACGAATCCGCTTTTTGGCGGGTAATATGGCACGATGAAATTCATCCCAATTTTTGACACTCATATAATCATCCAACCAAGGAATCCCCGATTGCAACACATTGTGATGGGTAGCAATGACCAATGGGCGCGGGTCATCAGCAGAACAGACCTCACTTATCCACGCCAATTGTGATTCGGTGAAATGACCTGCGGGCGGGGTTGCCGCGCCATTGCTGTCTACGACCGCAAATTGCACGCCGTTCACCTCAAAGGTGTAATTCACTTGTAACCCCACATCCCCTTTTTGGATGAGTGTATTTTGCAACGCGCCCGCCGCATCATGATTGCCCGCCACATAATGCACAGGGTATTTGATTTGGCTCAAAATGTCGCGGGCGGTAGCATACATCTCTGGAACGGGGTCATACACGACATCACCCGTATGTAACACAAAATCAACCGTGAACGGCAAATTATTGATGGTCTCCACCAATGCCTGTGCGCCCCAATTGGGCGGATATTGGGCAAAATCGCGGGTATGATTGGGATTGCTATGAATATGCGTGTCGCTGATATGCAAAAATGTCACCAACGGCTCTTGCATTGCCACATCCCCTATTTACCACGCAAACGCGGGTCGAATACATCACGCAAACCATCACCCAACAGATTGAATCCCAACACAGTTATCGTAATGGCAATCCCTGGGAATAACACCAAATGCGGTGAGGTTTGGAATAAATCTCGCGCATCGGATAACATTTTGCCCCATTCAGGAATGGGTTCTGCCGCGCCAACCCCCAAGAATGATAACCCTGCGGTTTCGATGACTGCCGTCCCGATGCCCAGTGTGCCTTGCACAATAATCGGTGTGAGGGCATTGGGCAGAATATGCCAAAACACAATCCGCAAATGACCTGCGCCAAGTGCGCGTTCTGCCGTCACATATTCCAATTCTTTCAGAGATAACACACTCGCGCGGATGAGGCGGGCATAAACAGGTACAGCCACAATCCCGATGGCGAGCATCGCATTCTCTAAATTCGCCCCCTTTCGCAGGGTGACGATGGCGATGGCGAGCAGTAATGAGGGGAATGCCAATAACACATCCATAAAGCGCATGGTGATGTCATCAAACCAGCCACCGATATACCCACTCATTAAACCGATGAGTGTGCCGAATAGAATGGCGATGGAGACCGAGACCAACCCCACCGTGAGGGAAATGCGCGTGCCATACACAATCCGACTAAACTGGTCGCGCGAATTGCGGTCTAATCCCATAAAATGTTGTTCAATATCGGTGCAACCCAACGCATGAATACAAGGCGGGCGTTCTGGCAACCTGCCACCGGATGTTTCATAACCATCAATATCGCGCATGGATTTATCATACGGATAAGGGGCGATAAAATCAGCGAGTAGCGCGATGACGATGAGCGAAAAAATGATGAATAAGCCCAACATGGCGGAGCGATTGCTAATCAGCGTCTTGAGTGTCACCACCCATCGGCGCGATGAGATAACAACTTGTTCAGGTGCTAATGAAATTGGTTTATTGGATTCTTGTTGCATGAATCTGTCCCTCTGCGGGTGGTTAGCTCAAGCGGATGCGTGGGTCTAAGAAGCCATACATCAAATCGACAAGCAAATTAATAAACACGAATGAAAATGCCACAATCAGCGTCACCGCTTGAATCACTTGGTAATCGCGGGCGGTGATGGCATCAAATAAGGTACGCCCCACACCTGTTAGACCAAAAATCGTTTCGGTGAGGACTGCCCCACTGACCAGATAACCAAAGTTCAAACCGATGATGGTGATGACGGGCAACATGGCATTTCGCAACCCATGCCGCACAACAACCACCCGTTCTTTTAACCCTTTGGCGCGGGCAGTGCGGATATAATCTTGATTCAGCGCGTCTACCAAACTAGAACGGGTCATCCGCGCAATAATGGCGAGTGGAATAGTCCCAACGGCAATGGCAGGCAAAATCAGATAACGCATCGCCTGAAAGACCAAATCAAAATTGAGGGTTAAAATGCCATTGAGGATGTTAAATTGGGAGATGAATATCAAAAATGGGCTTGCCGTTTCTTTGGTCGCCAATCCCCATGATACATAAAAGGGGACGACACTGCTGGCATACCCCGCAGGCAAACTGCCCGATGGGGGCAAATATAAAAACGTATCTCTGAGGGTGACAGAAAACAAAACTTTGAGCATAAGTGCCAGCCAAAAGACGGGCATGGATACGCCGATATTGGCGATAATCATCGTGGTGAGGTCTATGAATGAATTGCGATAATATGCCGCCACAATGCCCAAAGGCACACCGACCACAACCGCAAAAACCAATGCGATGCTGGCTAATTCGATGGTGGTTGGCAAACGTTCTACCAATAAATCGGTGACAGGTCTGCCCCGTTGGACAGAATCACCAAAATCACCACGCAAGGCATTTCCCATATAAATAACCAATTGTTCGGGGATGGATTTATCTAGCCCCAAGCGTATGGTCAGGGCTTCACATACGGCAGGAGTCGCTTTTTCGCCATACATTGCCGTGCAAGGTTCACCGGGAATTGAGCGTGCAATCACACAGGTAACATGAGGATAAGTAGGCGTAATAAAAATTTGGACATGATGCCTCTTGTGATAATGATGAGACGGCATTTTGTGCCGTCTCACCGATACAATACAAATCATGTAGAGAGGCTATTCTGCCTCTCTGTATTCAAAAATTATTCTTCTGTGGCAGGTGCATTCAAGAATGCGCC
>JALONZ010000251.1 GCA_025454675.1 Anaerolineae bacterium
CGCGCCAGCATAGATTATTTGCGCTCGGCGCGGGTACAACGCGAACAATATATCGGCGAATGGTTGCCAGAGCCGATTTCTGCCCCGTTGCCAGATAATACGCAATTGGCAGAATCGCTTTCGATGGCGTTTTTGGTCATATTAGAACGCCTTTCGCCGATAGAACGGGCTGTGTTTTTGCTCCGTGAGGTGTTCGATTATGATTATGCCGAAATTGCGACCATGCTCCAAAAAAGTGAGGCGAATTGTCGGCAAATTTTTGCCCGTGCGCGGAAGCATGTGAATGAACATCGCCCCCGTTTTAATCCATCTGAACAAACACATGAATTGTTATTGGGTCAATTTTTGCAAGCCTGTGCGGATGGTGATTTGCATCATTTGACCGCACTCCTCAGCCAAGAGGCGATATTGGTCTCTGATGGTGGCGGGGTGGTGAAATCGGCATTACGTCCGATTTATGGTGCAGACCGCATTGGGCGTTTCTTTTTGGGGTTGGTCAAACGGGCAGGTGGTGATGTGTATCCGCGGTTTGTGTCGGTGAATGGTCAAACGGCGATTGCCATGTATTATCAGGGTCAGTTGCATAATGTCATCGTGTTTTATGTAGAACAGGGCAAAATTACGCGGGTTTATGTGGTGGCAAATCCACAGAAATTACAACGTATTGAATGAATTTGCTTGTTAGCAGATGCTCATCTTTAATTGACGTAGGGCGATGCTTCGGCTTATAATCGAACTATTATTTGCCCATCTCATCAGGTGAGACAAAATGGCAGAATCTCCTAGCATTTCAATTGTTGTGCCTGTTTATAATAGCGAACAATCGCTTCTCTTATTGGTGGAACGCTTACACCCCATCCTCATCAATATCAGCAACCAATTTGAACTCGTTTTGGTTAATGATGGCAGTCGTGATAATAGTTGGGATGTGGTGGAATCGCTGATTGCTAAATATGATTGGATTGTTGGCATCAATCTGATGCGAAATTTTGGTCAGCATAATGCACTACTAGCAGGCATTCGTGCCGTGCGATATGACCTGATTGTCACCATAGATGATGACTTGCAAAACCCGCCAGAAGAAATTCCCAAATTGCTGGATGAATTGAATAAGGGGTATGATGTGGTGTATGGCACACCGCAAAAAATGCAACATGGGTTATTTCGGAATATGGCATCACGCATCACGAAAATCGCGTTGCAGGGGTCTATGGGGGTGAATATCGCCACCAAAGTGAGCGCCTATCGGGTGTTCCGCACGCAATTGCGCGAGGCATTCAAAGACTATCGCGGGGTATATGTTTCGATTGATGTGTTACTCACATGGGCGACCACAAAATTTTCGGCGGTGGATGTGCGCTTTGATGTGCGCCAATTTGGACAATCCAATTACACCCTGATGAAACTCATCCGTCATGCCATGAATATGATTACAGGCTTTAGTGTGTTGCCATTGCAACTCGCCAGCATTTTGGGATTCACCTTCACCGTGTTTGGCATTTTGGTCTTTTTGTATGTGATGGTGCGCTTTTTCATTGATGGTGGTGTTGTCCCTGGATTTCCATTTTTAGCCTCAATCGTTGCTATTTTTTCGGGGGTGCAATTATTTGCATTGGGTATCATCGGCGAATATTTGGCGCGGATGCACTTACGCCTGATGGATAGACCGAGTTATGTTGTCCGTCAATTGATACGACCTGATGAAAAGGCGAATTCGGATGATTGATGTGTGCGAATTTTTGGAATGGGACACCCGTTTTTTTGGTTATCGAATCGGACGCGCCAATATCCATCAAGCTGACCAAACCCAAATGGAAGCTATCCTCAATTGGTGTGATGACCATCAGATTGATTGCCTATACTTTCTGAGTCATGGCGACCACCCCCTCACAGCGCGATTGCTGGCGCAAAATCAATTTCAATTGGTCGATATTCGCACCACATTATCGCATGATAAATTGGCTTCATGGACACGATTCACCCCAGAATTGACCATCCGCCCACATCAAGAATCGGATATCCCGCGCCTGAAAAAAATTGCCAGTCAAAGTTATCGGGATTCGCGTTTTTATTTTGATACGCATTTTTCCGAAGCCATCTGTGACCAACTTTATGAAACATGGATAGAAAAAAGTTGTTATGGGTATGCCGATATGGTTCAGGTATGCGAGATAGACGGGCAACCGGTTGGGTTTGTCACTTGTTTGGTCAAAGAATCGGTGGGGAATATTGGTTTGGTGGGGGTGGATAGCGCCATGCGGGGCAAGGGAATCGGTTATCAAGTGTTGATGGCATCGTTGAACTGGTTTGCTAACCAACCGATACAAACGATTGAAGTGGTCACACAAGGGCGCAATATCGGCGCACAACGTCTTTATCAACGGTGTGGCTTCATGACAAAATCGGTTCACCTTTGGTATCATCTCTGGAAAAAAGACACCTATCTCAACAAGAAAGATAATTCATGAAAGAATGTCTCAATTGCAAAACACACTTTCATCAAGCCGATTGGGTTTGCCCAAAATGCGGTTTTGCCCCTACATTGGATAACGGGTATCCCGTTTTTGCCCCAGAATTGGCACAGGTGAATGATACTTATGAATCCGATTTTTTCACCACACTCGCCCAATTAGAAAAAGGGCATTTTTGGTTTGAAGGACGGAATCAATTGTTATTATGGGCGGTGAAAAAACATTTTCCGCACATCAAAAACCTGTTCGAGATTGGCTGTGGCACAGGGTTTGTGTTGCAACAATTCGCGCATCATCTGCATGGCGTGACCTTATTCGGTAGCGATTTGCTGGTGGATGGGTTGCGCTTTGCCAATGAGCGCGTCCCCAGTGCGACTTTGTTTCAGACGGATGCGCGGAATATTCCCTATTATCAAGAATTTGACCTCATCGGCGCGTTTGATGTGATTGAGCATATTGAAGAAGATGAATTGGCATTGGCGCAGATGTTTAAGGCACTCAAGCCCGGTGGTGGACTCATCATTAGTGTTCCCCAACATCAATTTTTATGGAGTGTGGTGGATGATATGAGTTATCATAAACGGCGCTACCATAAACAAGATTTGGTTCAAAAAGTTGAAAAAGCGGGCTTTAAGGTCATCAAAACGACCTCATTTGTCAGTTTATTATTGCCATTGATGTTACTCACGCGCAGTCGCAAAGCCAACCAAACCGACCTTGACCTGTTTGCAGAGTTCAAATTAAACCCAATTTTGAATCGGTTATTATCGGTGGTGATGCGAATTGAAATGAGTCTGATTCGGTTGGGAATCACATTTCGGGCTGGCGGGTCGCGCGTATTAATTGCGCGCCGACCAGAATAACCAAAGGATATGCCATGATAAAATCACTCATACATCGTATTGTCGCCATTCCATTGATTTATGACCTCATCCAAACACTGGTCGGTGCAAAGCAAGTTCGCCAACGGTTACAACGTCAGTTAACAGGCTTGAATCAGAACGCTGTGGTAATGGATATTGGTGGTGGGACTGGTTTGAATCGGGCATTATTCCCCGACCATATTCGGTATATCTGCTTGGATAATGACCCTGTTAAATTATCTGGATTGATGCAAAAAGAGGTAGATGGACATGCTTTATTGGGGGATGCGGGCAAAATGCCCATCCCAACGGGTAGTGTGGATATGGTGATATGCACCTCTGTCACACATCACCTATTAGATGATGTGCTGGTTCAATTTTTTCAAGAGGCGATGCGTGTCTTAAAGCCTGATGGTCGGTTTGTCGTCTTGGATGCGGTATGGTTGCCTAATCGTATCCCCAGCCGTATTTTGTGGAAATATGATAGAGGGTCTTTTCCCCGCCCTGCCCAAACCTTGCACGATACACTGTCACAGTATGGAAAAGAATTGCATTGGGAAGAATTCACGATTTTGCATCGCTATATCATCGGCATATTTAAGAAGCATGAGGTTGTATCATGAGCCAAAATATTCCATTCAATCGCCCAACCTTGGTCGGGTCTGAGTTTGATTATATCCAACAATCTATCGCGGATGGCAAAATTTCTGGGGATGGGATATTCACCAAAAAATGCCATAAACTGCTGGAAGAATCGCTTGGTGTGCATAAAGTATTGCTCACCACATCCTGCACTCATGCCTTAGAGATGTGTGCCATTTTGCTGGATTTTGGGGCGGGTGATGAAGTTATTGTGCCGTCATTCACGTTTGTGACCAGTGTCAATGCGTTTGTACTGCGTGGTGCAAAGCCTGTTTTTGTGGATATTCGTCAAGACACACTCAATATTGATGAGACCAAACTAGAGGCGGCAATCACCCCCAAAACAAAAGCCATTGTGGTGGTGCATTATGCGGGTGTGGCGTGCGAGATGGATACCATCATGGAGATTGCCAACCGCCATCATATTCCTGTGGTGGAAGATAATGCACATGGGTTGTTTGGCAAATATAAAGGTAGATATTTGGGGACAATTGGCGCATTAGCCACTCAAAGTTTTCATGAGACGAAAAACTTTCAATGTGGGGAAGGGGGCGCATTGCTCATCAATGACCCCAAATATGCAGAACGTGCCGAAATTATCCGCGAAAAAGGCACGAATCGCAGTCGTTTCTTTCGTGGTCAGGTAGATAAATATTCGTGGGTAGATATTGGTTCAAGTTATCTGCCATC
>JALONZ010000252.1 GCA_025454675.1 Anaerolineae bacterium
CGACTGGCGTGTGTGCCGATGAACAGCGTGCCATTTGTGCCAAGTGTCATCATCCGCGCCTGTGGGATGCCTGTGGCATATTGGGTGATTTTGAAGCCATGTGGCAGGCGAATCTGATTGATAGGTAACAGTTGTTCAACAGGGGCGCTTGATGTGGGGGCAGGACGAATGGTTAGGATGAATAATAGGGCAATAATTCCAATAAATCGTGATAAACGCATATGACACCTCATGATAACCTGATTTATGCACATCTTCGCACACATTCGCAATAATATGCAATAGTCCCAGATTCTTACTCGTCTAATTGAGATGATTTTTTGAGGGTGTAATATGACCCACGTTTTGAGCCAAATTTTTCGAGGATATTTTTATTGACCAAATCGGCTAAATCGCGCCGAATGGTCTCTGCATGAACATCGGGGAACATCTGCTGAAGTTCGCTATTGGTGATGCGTGAGTGATTGCCATCGGTCAGGTATTCAATCGCTTTTTCTTGGCGGATATTAATATCTTCTATCAACGAAGCCAATGATGGGCGGGGCGGTGGGATGACGGCTTGGTTATATAACACCACCTGAAAACCGCCTTGTCGTTCTTGAAAATCGGGATGTTGCAGGTTGTGTTGGGTCATTAATTCCAAAATGCGGTCAATGCCATAACCGAGTCGCTCAATGTAGCCCATATCTGCCAAGACCTGAACGATAATTGGATTGCGCGAAAAGCGTTCATCTTTGATATTATCCACTGTCACGGGACCGGGCAATTTACCCGGACTGAACACTTCCATATGGTCTTTGAATAAGAAGAGGCGGATGTTATCGCCCTCGACACTATAATCACGATGTGCAACGGCATTTACCACCAATTCGCGGGCGGCTTCTAGGGGATATTCAAATTGTTCATTCCGCGCCATTGTCGCCTTGAGTTGCACCCCCTTACGCAGATGGTCAAGCAGAAATGTCTCTGCGCGGCGGATTTGTTGGGGCAGAGTGCCTGTAATATCTTCTCGATTGAAGGTATCACTCATTTTTTCGCCCCCAAAACGCACGGCGGTGATTTCGGCACTCCGCACAAATGCCTCTGGCGATTTACCGAATAATAAAATACCCGCATTGGTCGGATATAACTGATTATCTTTGCGAGCCAAACAGCCACGCCGTAGGAGGAGGGCTTTGGCATCCCGTTGTTCCACCCGTTTGAGCGCATCCACATACTGCTCGACTTGTTCCCAATCCAAATCTTTGATGGTTGCCCCGCGTGCAATTTCCATCTCAAAACTCATTTCACCGCGTTCAATCAATAAACGGCGCAGTTCAATCGGTTTGAGAGGGACATTTTGGTCGTGTTCACGGCGGACATAGCGCCCGTCGCACATATAAATATGAGGCATCCCTGCGGGGACTTCTAGCAATACGACTTGTTTGTCATCCAATGTAATCGGATAGGGGAGCGGGGTGATGAGGGGTGGGTCTAATGATAAGGCACAATGGAGCAAATTATCCACACTCACCGAGACATCCGCCACCCCTTGTATATCATCTCCGTTAATTCCCACAATGACCACCCCACCACGACTATTCGCCATGCCTGCGAGGGTTAGCATGAGGGGATAAAATTCGCAATCATCCTCAAACCATGCCCATTGGGCATCTTGACCTGTTTCAAGATGTGCCAGCAGGTCAGTTGGGCTGATTGCGTGATGGGAACGGCGTATCATCATTCATCACCCTTAATTCTCAGATACTTTTTCGTCTTCGATGGCTTCTTCCCGATATTTATCGCGTTCCCGTTCCAGTGGTGGGGGCAATAACACCAATTCTAATACTTGGGCGATGTTGCTCACAAAGTGGATATTCATCTCGCGCAAGGCTTTATCGGGAATATCGGCTAAATCTTTACGATTTTGTTCGGGCAGGATGATATTTAAGATGCGTGTGCGATGAGCGGCGAGTAATTTTTCTTTGATGCCACCGACCGGTAAAACGCGCCCGCGTAATGTAATTTCTCCCGTCATGGCAAAATTGGCGCGGACAGGACACTCGGTATAGGCAGAAATAATGGCGGTGGCAATACTCACACCCGCCGAAGGTCCATCTTTGGGGGTTGCGCCTTCGGGGATATGTAGATGTACATCAAAATTTTCAAAATCGTCACTGGGAATATCCCATTGGCGGGCATTCGACCGCAAATAACTGAGGGCGGCTTGTGCCGATTCTTGCATGACATCACCTAATTGCCCCGTCATGGAAAGTGTGCCTTTACCGGGGAATAGGGCAACTTCTAGGGTTAATACATCCCCGCCGTAGGGTGTCCATGCTAACCCCGTGACGATGCCAACGCTGTCGGTCTCATTGGCGCGGGCTTCAATATGATGTGGCGGACCCAAATAGGTCGGTATGTGATTCGTCGTCAATCGGTGTGGATAGGGGCGGTCTTCTGCGATGAGGCGGGCGATTTTTCGGCAAATTGTCCCAATCTCACGGAATAAATTTCGCACTCCCGCCTCATAGGTATATTCACGGATGATGGTCTGTAGGGCGGTCACATTAAAATAAATACCCCGTTCTTTTAGACCATGTGCCTCTAATTGTTTGGGAATGAGAAATTTTTTGGCGATT
The DNA here is from genome assembly GCA_025454675.1 of Anaerolineae bacterium. Taxonomy (GTDB): domain Bacteria; phylum Chloroflexota; class Anaerolineae; order Aggregatilineales; family Phototrophicaceae. The sequence continues at coordinate 2,622 of JALONZ010000252.1, forward strand.
GCCAGTTTATCCTCTTCGGTATAACCCGGAAATTCGACAATTTCGAGACGGTCTAATAATGCGGGTTCGAGTGGTTCTAAATCATTGGCAGTGGTGATGAACAACACCTGCGACAAATCATAATCCACATCCAAATAATGGTCGCTGAATTGTTTATTTTGTTCAGGGTCGAGTACCTCTAATAGGGCGGCGCTAGGGTCGCCACGATAATCTGCGCCAATTTTATCAATCTCATCCAGCATGAAAACAGGATTAATTGTCCCCGCGCGGCGGATGGTTTGGATGATGCGACCGGGCATTGCCCCGATATACGTGCGCCGATGCCCACGAATTTCTGCTTCATCATGGATGCCACCCAAACTGACGCGCACAAATTCACGTCCTAGCGCACTGGCAATACTTTTGCCAAGCGATGTTTTACCCACACCGGGCGGTCCCACGAAGCATAAAATGGGGGTTTTCATCTTGTCTGCCGCCAATTTGCGGACGGCAATATGCTCCAAAATTCGGTCTTTAATTTTGGGCAAGCCATAATGTTCGGCTTCTAATATCGCCTGAGCGCGTTTGAGGTCTAAATTATCGGTGCTGGCTTTGCGCCAAGGTAATTCGATGAGCCATTCAATGTAGGTGCGGATAATCCCAACTTCGGGAGCCATGGGTGGTATGCTTTGCAGACGTGCCAACTCTTTCATCGCCTTGTCGTTAATACTTGGGGGCAATTGTGCGGTCAAAATTTGACGGCGGAGTTCTTCAAATTCTTGTTGAAAATAATCCTCTTCGCCCAATTCGCCCTGAATAATCCGCATTTGCTCACGCAGATAATTTTCGCGTTGGCTACGGGTCATCTCTTGCTGAACTTGCCCTTCAATTTCTTCTTTGATAGTCAACACACGGATTTCGTGACTGAGTAAGTTGATGACAAAGCGCATTCGTTCCTCTAGGACGGTCAATTCCAGCGCCTTTTGCCGATTTTCATAACTCGCATTGATGATGGTGATGGCAAAATCGGTTAACCAACTAGGGTCGTTAATTTCGGTGGCATAACTAAGCACCTCATCGGTGATATTGCCCATCAATTCCACCACTTCTTCAAACATCTCGAAGAGGGTCTCTTCTAAGGCGGTGGCGTTATCATTGTCGGCGATGGTTTCTTCTAAAACCTGAACCAACCCAATTGGGTATGGATGTAAAAATTCGACCATATAATTGAATTCGACACGTCGCCTACCTTCGACCAATACAGAGAAGGTATTGCCGGTCATCGGTACAATTTGGGCAATTGCAATTTCTGTGCCAACGATTGTCATTTCAAAATCAATTGCCATGTGGGTTAGGTCTTCTTTTTGAGGAGAGATAATCACCACTGTTTTTTGGTTTTTGATAGCATCTTTGCAAATTTGCAAGGCAATCTCACCCTCGCATAACAGAGGCATAATCATCTTTGGAAAAACGACCTGCTCCTTAACCACAAGGATAGGGCATTCAAACATATCCCGTTCATCTTTAACCGCATTGCTGATTTTTGAAAAATCAAACTCGTTTGGAAGGTTCAACTGTGCTTAATCCCATTCAATATAACTATAAGGTGTGAATAGATTAGTTTACATGAAAAGTGATTAGACTGCAAAATGATAATGCGGACTCATCATTTTGAGGATTTTAATTTTTGCTGAGATAGGTAGAATGTGAGGATTAAGAATGTTTTAGATTGTATTTGTCATGTCATTCTGGATGGATATATACCCTTATCATCACCCGAATGACTCAAATACAGAATAGGAACAGGTTTTTTCTGTGAGTGCAAAACGACGATTAACAGTGGCGGTTGTTTTTGGTGGACGTAGTGTTGAACATGATGTATCTGTTGTTACGGGGCATCAAATTATGCGGGCATTTGACCCTCAAGCCTACGACATTATCCCCATTTATATCACACGGGATGGCAAATGGTTCACAGGTGAGCCATTGATGAATCTCGATAATTTTAAGAATGAAGTCATCAGCCATAAAGGGGTTGAGCAAGTCATTTTATCGCCAACGGTGC
>JALONZ010000253.1 GCA_025454675.1 Anaerolineae bacterium
AAGGCGGTCTGCAACTTCTTTCAGAGATACCCGCCGAAATTCAAATTGCAAACACCGACTTTTTATCGTTGCAGGCACTTTTTCGATTTCAGTGGTCGCCAAAACAAAAATGGCATGGTCGGGGGGTTCTTCTAATGTTTTGAGGAGCGCATCAAACGCATTGCCCGTAAAACGATGCACTTCGTCTATGATATACACTTTATACCTGCCCTCACCCGGTCGGAAGGCGATTTTATCGCGCAAATCGCGCACATCATCCACACCTGTATGGGTGGCGGCATCTATTTCGACTAAATCTAAAAATCGTCCTTCATTCACCGCCACACACACCGCACATTCATTGCACGGGCGCTTATCGTGGTCGGGGTGGGTGCAATTCACGGCTTTTGCCAAAAGACGGGCTGTGGTGGTTTTGCCTGTCCCACGCGGTCCGCTAAAAAGATACGCATGACGAATCCTATCCGCCTTCAATGAATTACGGAGCGTGCGCGTGATATGTTCTTGTCCAATGAGTTCATCATAATCGCTTGGTCGCCATTTTAGATAAAGGGCTTGTTGTGGCATGTGGAATCAACCTCAGTTTAATGGTGATGATTCACAGTGTATCACAAAATAGCTCAAATGGGCAACCGATTATTTCTGCTTGGCAATCTCTTTTGCCAAATCAAATAAGATATGATGACGAATACCTTTCGGTGCTTTTAGGTTAAATGTCAGCACCATATCATTATGCGTCTTAACCTGCCCTTCTAATGATTTTTGGGCATTTTGCCAAACCCCTTCGGCATTTTGGCAATGTGTTGCTGACCCCATTTTTTGTGCTTGTGTCACTGCGTCTTGATACACACGCCAATGATTGGCAATGCTATTCCGCAATTTTTGGACGGATTGTTCAATATCCTTGCTCATCATCACCCAATCGGGTGCCATATCATTTTGTGCGAGGATACGATACGCCATCCGCATTTCATCAGGCACATAGGTTTGATCACCCAAATTCAACGGCTTACCTGCACCCGGTAAATTTTGGACATCCTCTTGATTCAACATTTTTTCAAGTTCGCGGTCTATTTCGGATTGCCAACGCTCCAAATTCGACATATCATATCCCTCTTTGCACCATTTTTCACAAGCAATTTATTAATATTTTGACACAAGTTCTTTACGAAGTCAACAAATGCGTTATAATAAGCAAATCATTCTGAATATGAAAAAGGTATAGCGGGGATGACAACAAAAAAAGCACTCATCATAGAAGATAACAAAGAAATTGGCGAAATTTATCGCCTGACGATTGGCATATTGGGCTATGACTGTGAGCAAATCACCAATGGCAAAGTCGCATTAGAACGCTTGGATGCCGAAATTCCAGACATCATCATCTTAGATATGAATTTGCCAGAAGTTTCGGGTTATTATCTGTATAAAAAGATTCGTGCCTCGCCCAATTATGAGAATGTGCCAGTGATTATCTCAACGGCGAATATGTTGGTAGCACGCAATTTAGAAGATGAGTTACACCCACAAGACCGCTTATTGGTCAAACCTGTTCATCCGCGTGCTTTAGGTGATTTGGTGGAAACACTGGCAAAAAATAGAGAAAATGCGTTAAAGCCAGTCGAAAACCCAACTGAACCTGTCAGTGCCGATGACGTTTTAGCCAACACATCCCCGTCAGAAACGCCCAAACCGCCCAGTGGGGATGAAGCAACCGCCAAATAACATTCTCCTCATTTTGGGGTTTGTAGTGGCATGATAATGCAAGTTATTTTTTTAATACGGAATACAGCCCCACCCCCCAGCCCCCTCCCCACTACGTGGAGAGGGGGAGAAAATCGCCATTTTGTGGGTAAAAGTCCCCTCTCCATGCAATGGGGAGGGGATTTAGGGGAGGGGCTAAACACCGTCTTTATTTACTAACATACATAATCATGCCACTACAGAGGGAAATTTATGGTAATCTGAGGCTGGCGACCACTTCGCCTTCCCGATTTTTAAGCACAACCACATCACCCGATTCAAATACGGGCAAATCGAGTCCCCAGAAAAACACAACAGGGGTATTAGAGCCTGCACGGGTATTAATCGTTACCCCCGCCCCACTAAACAACCGTCTATCATTCGGGAATGTGAATATATTTCCCTGACCATCGCTCAATGTCCACCCACTAATATCGGCTAAATTACCATTGTTGCGGATGAATACATTTTCAGTCGTAATATCGCCCACGCCTGTCACCTGAACAATCTCAATTTGCAAATCCGAATTGGATGCGGTTGGCGCAAGCGTCAATGTCGGTGTGACGGTAATCGTTGGTGTGGCGGCGCTGGTCGGTGCAAATGTCGCTGTGAGTGTGCCTTGTGCGACAAGGGTTAAGTCCTCGGTTGGTGGGCGTGTCGGAAGCGCAGTGATAAAAGTATCTTTGGGGCAATTTTCGAGTGGGATAATCAGCACCGTCCCTACCCGCAACAACCGCGCATCCTCTTCGGTTAGGTTATTGACTGCCATAATATCCAAAAAGCTCACGCCATACGTTACGGCTAATGAGGACGGGAATTCCCCTTCGACCAATGTGTGCCGAATACACCCTTCTGGCAAGGGCGCATCAGTGCTAATTGCGCCTTGTGAGGTGACAAATGTCGGGTCTATGGTTGGGGCGGGTGGCAATGCGACTTGCGTATCGTCACGCGCTTCAACAGGGATATTAGCCAATTCACCACTACCCTGCGGCGTTGCCGTGATAATTTGATACACAATCATCGGTGTCGCATTCGGGTCTTGGGTGGCAGTGATAATCACCTCAAATGTGACCAAGCGGCTGGTAGTTTGTTCTGCGGGGCGATTATTGCCAAAAAGCGCAACAACACCCAACCCCACCGCCACCGAGATGATGATATTCAACAGTATAATCGGGATTAATCCGCGTCTGTTCATGTTATTTATATCCTCACTTCTGGCAACACATCATAACGATATGAGCCGTCAATTTCTAAGACAAAATCTGCGCCAAACGCCCCCGCAGGTGTTAATGCGCCTGCATATTTCCCCGATAGGACACGTTCCACCGCCAAAATTGCCGATGACGCGGTGAACCGATACCCTTCTACACATTCTAACCATGCCTCAGCAAAAAAACCATCATCGGCTTGGGCGCGGGCATAGACATAAGTCCTACCGGTTTGACGGGTTTTCTCGCTGGGACCAGGGACGAGGCGGTCTATTTGTTGGCTTATCCACCCGCGCAATGGGTCTATTTTCAGCAACCACTGGAGTGGATAGCCCGCAACTTGCAACGCCAAAATTTGACTTGGTGGCGTGACCATATACGCCGTGATATTCGGGATACCCGTTGTCCGATACGCCGTAGACACATCCCCCCATGGAATTGCAATGGCATTAAAATTGCCGTGTGGCATCACCACTTGGCGCGTGAGCCGACCCATTTCAATCGGCTGTAATTTGCCATTGCGCCGAATTTTGCCACCACTGGGCAACATCTCCATAAAACTTTTGAGTGTACCTGCCGTCATACCAAAATCGGATTCGGTGATATTTAATGCGGAGACAACCACTTCCAATTGTGTGGCATCTGGGCATTGCGCTGATACATATTTGCATAGGCAATCACTGGGGACAATATCAAACCCCACACCGGGTAAAATGGCAATATTTGCCGCTTTCGCTTTTTCGTCTAACGCAAATAAGGCTTCATAAACACTAATTTCGCCTGTGATATCTAAATAATGAGCGCCCACCTCTAAGCAGGCTGTCACCATTGGGCGGTAAGTATGAATAAACGGACCCGCCACATGCAACACCAACCCAATATCATTTTCGCGCAGATGTTTGTTGATGATGGCAGGGTTATTCAAATCAAATACCACATAATGCAAGCCGTATTCATCAGCAATTGCTTTTAGTTTCAATCCAGACCGCCCCGCGATGATAGGGTTATGTCCGCGTATCACCGCTTCTTCAACCAATAACCGCCCTGTGTATCCTGTCGCGCCGTAAATCATCCAATTGGACATAATTTTTTTCCTTTGTGATGTACTGATGATGATTATAACAAATATTGCACTAAATTACTCACCATCCCCGAATAATTTGAGCCATTCGTCCACCTCATCATCCGACAAGTTAACATGCACCTCTTCCCCTGCATCGGGACGAATCGGCACAGGGCGTTCTAATAAACGCGCAAATTCGGATGACTTGAGGACTTGCATCCCCTGACGTTTGGCAATATCTAACACACCATTATCAGATGACACCACAATCCAATTTTTAGGGTGTTTCTCTTTATAGATGCGGTCAATGATGACCTTATCGGCGCTCGATGTGTGGCTGGCAAATACCACCCGCACCATCTGGGTAGACATGCGCGATGTGCCACCCGGTAAACCTGCGTCAAACACAACGGTGCATGGGCGACGTGTTCGTGCTGACCACCCGACAAGGCGTTGCACCAATTTCGCCTCATCATCAGGGTCATCCAGTGCCAAATCGGGTAATTGACCAATTAAATTATGCCCGTCTATGAGATAAGACATATTCCACCTCGTTGTGAATGGGCATAAAAATGCTGTATGCCCCTATAACCCCGCCATTATGGATTGATTGTTACCGTATCCAAAATCACCGTTGGGCAAAAATC
>JALONZ010000254.1 GCA_025454675.1 Anaerolineae bacterium
CTTCAGCCTCGTATGTCAGCCACAGAAATCTTTTTACCCTGCGTCCGATGTCTGCACTATGTTGTGCGGACGATGTTGGGAAAACGCACAATGGGGGTGTTTTTATTGGTCTGGGGTGGCTTCTGCGGTGGGTTCGGCGGTCATTTCCAGTTGTGGGATCAATTCGCGCGTCCATGTCATGGTCGGTTCATCAAAAGTGAAAATCGCGCCATAATAACTGACCAATGTATGCACACCCGGATTCAGCACCGCCACATCATCCACCACACGAATCGTCCCTTCGGTGAAGGTATAATGTGATTCAAACCCAATTTCGGGGTCTAGGGCAAAACCTAATTGGTCACGCAAATCTTCATTTTCGCGCCAAACCACACCAAACCCGCGTTTGGGTTGCACATACCCATCTGGAACAACGATAGTCGGGTCTGTTTCGGGCATCCCCTCTATCCATCCATTTTCATAGACCATCCATGTGCCACTTTCACGGGCATCGGCATCATTCACCAGCACCCAAATGCGGTCTACGGGTTGCAGATAAAACATGCGCCCACCCTCAAAGACTTGTTCCGCCACGATAATATCAAAACTGTTGGGACGTGGGAACGGGTCTAAGGTTGGGACAGCATCTTGGTATAGCGGTGCTTGTGGCAACCGCGCAAAACTGGGGGCAACGAGTGCCGCCAACGCCGCAATCAATAAAATCATGAGGCTCGACATAACCAACACAAAACGAGATGGCATAGTGATTTCCATCCTTTCTATGCAACTATTCGGTGTTTTTTCCACTATGACACACACGCGCCCAAAAAACAAGCAATCGTCATGATTCCGTAGGGCAAGCGCATTCAAATATCAGGGAATCGGGATAAAACGCACCGCATCCACCATTATCGCCAGTGGACGGTCATCATTATTCATCCCCAACGATGACGGGCTGGTCGCGGATTCATAACGCGCGGTGATGGTAATATGTTCGCCATCCCCCACCAAATCGGCGGGTAGCATAATTAAAACAGGTGTTAGCCCCGCCACAGGCACATCATACACACCCAAAGACATACCATTTATAAAAAATTCGGTTGGGTTATCGGCTAAAAAGGCTTGCGCCACCCATTCCATCTGATACGCGCCTGCGGGCAAATCAAGATGCAACTGTGTTTCGGATTGTGCGCCCGTCCAACGAACAGAAATGCCCGCCACCGCTTCGGGGTTATGAAATCCCATGCCGATATAAAACGGGTCATTATTCGCGCCAATATCCACCACATACGCATCATCAATCATCGGTGGAATGCGTTGTGGGCAACCATCTGGATGCCATGTCGTCCGATACACCACCGTATCCTGTTCTAAAAAGACAGGGCAGACTAAATCGGGGTGGCTATTGAAAAACCCAAAAATTTCTTGCAATGTGGGGTGATAGCGCCCTTTATCAATCATATTTTGATGTATCACAATGTACCCAACAGGATATTCGGTGATGATGCGCCGTAATTGTGGCACGACCAACTCAGGCATCAATGCCCGCCGTTGTCCCAACCAACTGAATAAGGGGTCATCCACATTATAGCCATAAAAGGATTCCAGTGGCGCACGCGAAATGAAACCGTTCACCATGCGCTTTTCATGCACAATGCCGTAATATTGCAATTGAACCGCCCGCGCATCGTCAAATAACACTTCACCCGTACCCACACTCATCGGCACTTCGACCACCACATAGTCGTAGGGTTCATTGCCCATCGTTTCGTAAAATTGATAGGGGTAAAACACATCATCCAATGGCGCGGTAGCGAATAAGCGTGTATCAAATCCCAAAATGAGGATGAGCATCATCCCACCAAACGCATAACGCCATTTTGCACCGATACGATAAACCGACCATGATATACCGATGAATGCCGCGCCAGATAGTAAAAATATGGGTGCTAGTCGCCATGGCATCCGCAGTTGACCATTGGTGAGGTCAAATAAAAGGCGATATGGCATGGGGATGGTGATGCCGAACAGGGTAATATCCGCGCCGAGCGAAAATAAAAACGGTGGGGTGGCAACGCATAACCAAAACCATTTTCCCGCGTTGGGATAATCGCTATGACGGCTAAAATGGGCTTTTGGGGAGGCTTTCCGCGCAAAAATCAGCGTGATGAGGATTCCAATGAAGATAAACCCGCCCACCGTTGGCACATTCCAATACCACCAAATTTCATCGGGGTGCAAAAATCCACGCGGGAACGGGATTCCGGGTCTATCTGTCACGACTTGGTCGGGCAATGTACCTGTGAACTGGAGCATATAAGGCAACGGACCCGCAAACCAGAGTAATGCCAAGCCAATCCCAACCACCCCTACCCCCGCGCCGATGAGCAACACCCGTTTTTCGCTCCGCCATAGCGTGAGCAATCCATATGGCACCAGCACAAACGCCGTAAAAATGGGGAATTGCAAATCACTGAGACCTAAGCCCCAAATGCCAATACCTTGCAAGATAATCAGAAAAATCATGCGCCGATAGTGGCGATATTCGACAGATTGCACCAACCAGCGCCACATCAACAAGTGCAACGGCAACCAAAACCAGTTCATCAAGTTCAAGTGGGTATTGTAATAAAAATAACGGATGAGGGGCGAAAATTGTATCGCTAACCCGCCAATTATCGCCCAAAAGGGGATAATTTTTTCGGAGCGCAACCATGCAAAGGTCACAAAGCCATTGAGTGTGCATCCAAGCCATAAAATGAGGTTCACCGCGCCGAGCGTACCCAAAATCGGCTCAACAATCAGCCAAATGGGGAACCAAACCGCCGCCAGCGCATGATACCCGAAATTACTCATGACGGGATAAAACACAAAATCATTCAGATAGATGTTCAAATTGGGCGTAGAGAGGGCATGACGCATCCACCAATAATTCCAATTGTAGTTGAACGCATCGTATCCTGCCATTTTTTGACCACTGAAAAAAAGCAACGGGTATAAAATGAGCGTGGCAGATAAGATAAATGTGAGTAATGCAAGCCCATATAAGCGTGTTTGGGGTGTTCGTTTGAGCATGAATTTATCCCCCCGTAGCGAAAACGGTGGTTTTGCCAATTGGCGAAATATCACAAGCACCCCTATAATAACAGGCATCCTATTGAATTATGTATGGAGAATTTCTGATGAATCTATTTAGAACATTAACCTATCGGAGCGCCCGCTTCATCCTCGTGATGGCGATGTTTACACTCGGTGTTACCGTATTCGCCCCCAGTGGCGAAAGTTATGCTTGTATCCCTTGTGCTTGTCCCGTAGATAACCCACCCATCAATTGCTACGGTCCATACTCGGTGTATACCGTCACCCGTAGCGATAACACCTGCGCCATTGTGGTGTTTGCATTGGATGAAAATAGCAATGGTATCCGCGTGATTTCGCAATCGGCACGCCGTTTGGCGCTTGTCCCCGCTAATCCACCCCAAAATGTGTTGTTGGCGAAAAACGATACCTATAAAATTTATTTATATAAGCTGACCAGTGGCGAATATCAGGTAAATGTGGGTCCAGACCGAGAATCGAAGGTATTCCAAATTCGATGGACAGGTTGCCCCGCCAATATTACCGGTCGCAATGAAGCAACATGGGTTGCAACCAATCCATAATATCAGCTAAATTGGTTTTTAAGGGCGTACCCTTGTGAGGTGCGCCCATTACATTTATTCCGATTTCATAGGTATGTCGGTATGAGTGAGCGGTTCAAACACGCCGTCATCCGTGCGATATGTATCGCGGCGCACCAGCAAATATTCAAACCATACCGAAAGCAAGGTGTATAAATAGCGACTCCCCTGTTCTGGCAATTTGAGCGATGATTTGCCCACTTTGCGATTATGCCACGAAATCGAAGTGACTTTATATTTATACCCGCGCACAATCGCCTTGAGGGGAATTTCGATGGTCAAATTGAAATGTGGGGAGATGAATGGGCGACAGCCTTCTATCACATTGCGCCGATAGCCCTTAAAGGCATTGGTTGTATCGTTATATTTTGACCGAAACATCAGCTTCAAAAAGAAATTCACGATGCGGTTAATCACCAACTTAAAACGCGGATAATCTACCACTTTCGCCCCCTTGATAAAACGTGACCCAAACGCACAATCGGCTTCATCACGCAGGATATAGTAGTATTTTTCCACATCTTGGGGCATATCAGACGCATCTGCCATACAGATAATCACCGCATCCCCTGTAAAACGGTCTAACCCAAATGTCACTGCCCGTCCAAAGCCATTGCGCCCCGTATTTTTAACCACCCGAATCCGTTCATCTTGGGCATGAAGTGCAGATACAATCTCAAATGTGGCATCCGATGACCCATCATCCACCACCAAAATTTCAATATCATTGATATTGGCATTATCCAAATAATCGCGCAATTGAGTGACTGTGTGTTCAATATTACCTGCTTCATTGCGGGCAGGGATGACAATTGATAACTTCATGAATTAAAGCCTCATCTGCATTGACGAATGATATGTAACAGTCTACTCATCATCGTTAACAGGTGCAATTGTCAATTCACTCAACGCCACACCCAATTTTCGCCCATCTTGGATGCCTAAATCAAACGGATTACTCACCCTATCGGTTTGGAATATCACTTCACCACCTATTTCACCTATGAATGAATTTGCGTTGCGTATAAGCGGAATAGTTGCCCCATTGATAGACAAGGTTAGGCTATTCATCACATCCTCTTCGAGATAGGACATGATATTTAAGCGCACCTCATATTGCGATGTGGCATCAAAATTGGCACTTTGCGTATCTAAAACAAGGCGGGCTGTCGGTTCAGCC
>JALONZ010000255.1 GCA_025454675.1 Anaerolineae bacterium
GGTGAATTTTTGTTTGATGGTGAAGGTTGTTCCATCTTCTCTACGATAGGTATATTCTGGCATAATGCTTTCCTCAATAACACTCAATGAATTTCATACATACTATCATAATGCACAAGACCATTAAATTTCCATATTCACCCTAAACTCTGATATATTTTTTATGTTCATCTGGTTACTAGGCGTAGTTGGCAGATGGAACTATAATAACGGATAAAAACTTTTAAGAAAAAAAGGTCATCGAATCATGAATATTTTGATTATTGGCGGTACACGTAATTTGGGGCATTTTTTGGCGGAGCGCATCTTGGCGGATGGTCACAACCTCACCATCCTCAATCGTGGGGTGACTCGTGATGATTTGCCTGATAATATCGCACGCTTGCGCTGTGACCGCACCAATGCCCAACAACTCCGCAGGGCGCTTGGTGGGCGAACCTTTGATGTGGTGATTGATAATGTGATATATAAAGAACCCGAAGCCGAATCCATTACCGAAATTTTGGCGGGCAAAGTGGGACATTATATTTTCATCAGCACAGGTCAAGTCTATTTGGTACGTGCCAACCTCAGCCGTCCCTTCAAAGAAAGTGATTATGAAGGTGAACTCATCCCCGCCCCCACCGAAAATAGCTATGATTATGAAGAATGGTTATATGGGATTGATAAGCGCAAAGCCGAAGCCGTTTTCGCACGCGCTCAGGTTGAACGGGGATTCCCATACACGGCATTGCGATTGCCAATGGTCAATAGTGAACGCGACAATTTTAACCGCTTATATAATTATATGATTCGTATCCGCGATGGCGGACCCATCCTCGTCCCCGAACAACCCAATTATCCCCTGCGCCATGTCTATACAGGTGATGTGGTGAATGTGGTGATGAACCTCATCAACACGGGCATGGGCAAGGGCAAAGCCTATAACATCTCGCAGGATGAAACCGTATCCATCACCGACTTTTTGACCATGTTGGGCGAATTGGTCGGCATTGAACCACAAATTCGCACAGTAGACCGCGCTTTATTGGTCGCAAACGGATTTTTACCCGATTGTTCACCATTTAGCGAATTGTGGATGTCGGAATTGGATAATACCCTTAGCAAAAGCGAATTGGGTGCAACTTACACCCCTCTACGCGAATATATGGCGCGGATTGTCACCTATTACACCGAAAATCCACCCCAATTGCCTGCGGGGTACAAACGCAGAAAATCTGAAAAACGCTTGTTTGATGACCCAGAATAAACGAGGCGCTGATGAACCTGAATGACATTTTAGCACAACTGCCCGATGGGATTTATGAATTGGTCGCCCGCGTTGCGTTGGTGATTGTCGCCTTTTTGCTCATCATCATTTTGCGTCGCATCCTCACATGGCTGATTTTGCGCCCCTTGCGCCGATTGGTTAAAAAAGGGGGCTATGATGACGATAAAAATATCGTAGATGTGGTCGCATCGCCCATGCGCTTTTTTGTGGTGGCGCTGGCGTTGGTGATTAGCATCCAACTCATCCCCACCACAGCAGGCATCAATAATTTGGTGTTCGGAATTGCGCGGTCATTCATCATCATCGCCTTGTTATTCTTTGTGTATAACTTGGTAGATTTACTCGCACCATCCAGTTTACGCATCGCTAATTTAACCGGTTTTGCCATCGAAGACCGTTTGCTCCCCTTCATCCGTGTTGCCATCAAATTGCTCATTTTGGCGTTGGGGATTGTCATTTTGCTCCAAGAATGGGGTTATGATGTGAGTGGCGTACTGGCAGGGATTGGTATCGGCGGGTTGGCGGTATCCCTCGCCGCCCAAGATACGATTGCCAATCTATTCGGGTTTGTGGCAATTGTGAGTGATAGACCGTTTGATGTGGGCGAATTCATCCGCAGTGGCGATTATGAAGGCACAGTCGAGCATGTTGGCTTACGTTCCACACGTATCCGCCAACCGAATCAAGCAGTGGTGTATTTGCCGAATAATGTGGTTGCCAATAGCCCTGTATTGAATTGGTCACGCCTCAAAAAGCGCCAATTGGAATTACGCATCAAAGTCGCCTATTCCACCACCAATAACCAACTGCGCGAGATGATGCACCATACCCGCGCCTATTTCGTCAAACAAAATACCGTAGAAGCCAATTCGATTGTCATCAATATTTTGGATTTCACCAACGAGTCCACCGAAATTTTAGTGCGTGCTTATATCTTCATCGCCGATTGGAAATTGTTCACCGCCGAAAAAGAACGCCTCACACTTGAAATTATCGGCATTATGAAATCGCTGGATATCGAATTGGCAGGCGCTATCACGGATATTCGCATGAGTCCAACAGGGGATGTAACGAATGGGTGATGCAACTTCACTTCAAGAAACCTTGCGCTTCACCGATGCCGATTTGCTGGCAAATCGTGAAGGACACCTGAGCGATTTGCAACAATACACCCTAAAAACACGTAAAACACGCTTGATGATAATTGGCATATTGATATTTTTCGGTTTGGCATTTATTGCCACCCTATTCATCTTTTTGGGGAGCAATCCCGCCAATTCGGGTATCTTGACCTTTATCGGCATTGGTCTGACCATTTGCAATGCCTTAATAATAGGGGTTCTCTTTCGGCAATGGCTCAAATTGAATGCCGATATAGCCGCCGAGCGCGTAGATAAGGTGCAAGGCAAATTAGAACGGGTGCTAAAACCGGTGAATCGGCGTATCATAACGTATATCATCCGTGTCCAAGATACCGAGACTGTTGTCTCTAAAGAGGTATTTACTGCATTCACTCATGAACAACCTTATATTCTTTATCGTACCCCCTATACGGGTATTCTACTCTCTGCTGAACGAGGTAAATAGATGCTTCCATTGAAAATAATGACCTTTAATTTGCGTGGCAGTTATTTTGAAATTGATGGCGATAATTATTGGGTCTATCGGGCAGGCTTAAATGTGCGTACCATCCACAAATACGCCCCCGACATCATCAGTTTTCAAGAATTTCAACAGGGGAATCTGGACACCTATCATCATTATTTGGAAGATTATGATTATGAATTGGGTCCCGTCACGGTTGATGACAGCGAATTCGGCATGTATAACGCCATTTATTGGCGCAGAGAACGATTTGTCCCCCTCCGCGCAGGTGGATTTTACCTCAGCCCCACCCCCGATACTTTTTCGACAGGATGGGATAGCGCCCTCATCCGTGCCTGCCATTGGATTGTATTTCGGGATGCGTGGTCAAACACCGAATTTTTATATGTGAATACCCACCTTGACCATCTGGGTGAAACCGCACGGGTAGAGGGGAGCAAGGTGGTTGTCGAAAAAATCAACCAAATTCGGGGAGATTTACCGGTCATCATCACAGGCGATTTCAATTCGCGTGCATGGGCATCCCCTGATGAAAACCTGAACAATTTGCCCGAAGGCGTGTTACTCGAAGATGTCGCGCCACCCAATACCGCGCATAAAGTGTTCACTGATGCGGGTTATGCCGATACGTTCAACCTCGCAGGACATGAAGAAACAATTCATACCAACACCTTCCATAATTTTATGGGCGAAAATTATCCCCCGATGGCTGTTCGCATTGATTGGATTTTAATCGGTGGGCAATCTCAATCGTTCACGACCCATTCTTGTGATATTATTCGAGATGGAGAACCGCCCATTTACCCAAGTGACCACTATCCCGTTTTAGCCGAACTCAGCTTAAAATAAGGAGCGATGACCGATGAAGCCACACACACCATTCATCATCATGAGTCTATTTGTGGGGATGTTCATCCTCATTTTTGCGATGTTCACTAACCAACCGAGCATCGCCCAAAACCCGACCCCTACCCCAGATGACTTGCAACGACGCGCCACCGAAATTGTCGCACAAGCTACCCAAACCGCACAAAGTGGTGGTGATTTTACATCCGTTGGCACAAGCACCCCTCTGGCGGGGTTATGCAATTCGCTCACCTACCGCCCATTGGATGATGTAGCAACACAAATCCAAGCCAATATCGGGCGCATCGTCAATATATCGCCCGATTTGACGGTAGATGTGTTGCTCCTAGAAGAAACTGCCGATTGTGTGGTCTTTGAAGAACGTAGCGCAACTGTTACCATCACCATCCCCATCGCAACAATGGATGAATTACATGATGAAACCCGTTTAGGCGATGTATTAGGGTCGGTTTTATTGGTCTTATATGCACAATCACCACTGGATACACTCGCCAACCCAACTATCACCCTCAATTTCGCCTATGGCAACCAAACCCGCACATTTTCGGCGGGGTGGGATGCGATTCGCGGGATTGGTGGCGCAGGGATACGCGGGGCAGAGGCAATCACTCAAATAACGTCAGCGAGTATTGAGGGCAATTAAGTCATGCGTGCTATCATCGCAATTGATAAAAAACCAACATTTGTTGATATTCCAGCACCAACACCTGCGCCAGACGAGGTATTAATCCATGTCAAAGCGACTGCATTGAATCGTGCCGACTTGTTGCAGGTGCGTGGTTTATATCCCCCACCCGCAGGTTCACCCGATACATTAGGATTAGAACTGGCGGGTGATATTGTCGCTGTTGGCGAAGCCGTCACCCGTTGGAAAATTGGCGATAAAGTCATGCTGCCTCCATATCCCACCCAATATGACTTATGAACAAGCATCATCCATTCCAGAAGCCTTCATCACCGCCTATGCCAATCTCATCCTCATGGCAGAACTCAAAGAAGCCGAAACTGTCCTCATCCATGCGGGCGCAAGTGGGGTTGGGTTGGCGGCAATTCAACTGGCAAGGCTCATCGGCACGCGCGTGATTGTTACTGCCAGCGCATTCAAACATGACATTTGTTATATCAATGGCGCAAATATGGCAATTGATTATAAAACTGAGAATTTTGCCGATAAAATCCTCGCTGATTCAAGAGGTGTCAATGTTATTATGGATATGGTCGGTGCGCCATATTGGGAAGACAATTTTCGGGTCATCGAAAAATGGGGTAGATGGGTATTCATCGGCACACAAGGCGGAAATAAAGTTGAATTGAATATCAACCAATTAATGAGCAAACGCCTGCGCCTGATGGGATCTACATTACGAGACCGTACCACTGATGAAAAATCACACCTCATCGCTGATTTTGAAGGCTGGGCAATGCCTCATTTTGTAGGCGGTGCGCTCAAAGCGACCATTCACACCATCATGGATTGGGAAGATGTGGAAAAAGCGCATGAGATGATGCGCGAAAATCACAATGCAGGCAAAATCATATTGCGCGTGAAATAAACGATATTCGTTGTAAGCGAATGGCGTATAAGAGACGATATAAGCTGTGTTAGTCGTCCCTAACCACCACCAAAATCTCTCCCAACATGACAAAATCGTGCGGATACTCTGCTAATGGATACCGCGCCAACGTGTCCCAATCGTATAAGCCCAACATAACGCGATATGTGCCTGCGGGTAAATCATCAAACCAGATGAAATGATCTTGGATGATGATGGTGTTGGTGTTCCACTGTGAGGGTGGCACACCCAACATATCGCGCTGGCGCACAACAGTCCCCGACTCATCCACCACATGCACAAATAAATTGGCGCGTTTATCGCTATAACTGACCAATGGGCGCAAATACAGCCATAATTCCAATCCATCATCCGCCGATTTCACAGGCAAACGCGGAAATTCCACCCCGACCAATTCAATGAGTCCATCAAAATTCACAGGATAAGCAATCAGATTTTGCTCACTTGTATAGCTATCGGCGACAAATGCTGTATCTAAGGCGAATTCTGCCAATTTTTCGGTTATTACATTGGTGTTCAGCCGATACACATCAAATGCCAACCGACCTGCTTGGTCAATGATTGGGCTTAACCGTTCCGCATCATCCAACCAAATTTGATGGATAGGCGAAATCGTCACTAATGGCGAGATGAATAATAAATTGGGTTGTTGGCTCATCACCAACGCGCTATCACTTTGGAAAAAGACCAATTGCTGGCGTGTGTTTTGTGGCGGAATCCGCCCCATATAATAGGTGAGTGCATCCAAATCGGCATTGGGGACGGCGACCAGCGCCAAATCGGTGGTATTCGTGGCTAAAAAGGTGCTGAGTTGTTCCAAATCATCGCGGTAGATGCTCATCACTTCGGGGTGATTTGCCCACTGAACGAAATAGGCTCGCCAATCGGCTACGGCGGTGATGATGATGCACCCCATGCCAATCCCCCATACAATCGCGGTGTGATATTTGCCCCTGAATAATTTGCCAACCGATTCAATCCCCACCGCGAGGCATAACATGATGCTTGGTAGGGCTAAAACGACTCGTATCCAGGATGGAGCGGAGGTTGTGACAAGGCTGGGGGTCAATCCGAGTAGGAGCAATGCCAATAACAACGCTGAAAACGGATTTTTGCGGATGGTGAACAGGACGACAAGCATCCCGACATAGACCAACATGCCAATGGGTACTAAAAATAGCGGACGTTCTGCCACATTATAACGCCATTCAGGGTCGCCCAAAAAAGCGGGCATACCTGCCAAGCGAATCCCGTTGGTGATGAGTTCATTTGGCAACCCTTTGCGGAAATCATCTAATGGGCGGGTGACTGCGCTTAGTCGTGTTGTACCTTCTGGTGATAGTCGGATGGCAATCATGGGTAGCATGAGTATGAATGCCAAAACGCCCATGATGAGCAATTCGCGCCACCGCTTGAATAAGACATTGCGCTTAAAAATCAGCATTGCGCCTAAAAAAAGAATGATAGCGGGGTATAGGGCGAATGATGAGGTGTAGGTGTAGAGTGCGAATCCGATAAATCCGCCTGTCAGGATAGCCACAATCCAACGCGGTTTGGGTGATGGTCGGAATAAAATCATCAATCCCCACCAAATCGCCAAGACGACAGGTGGTAATAACACAGGTCGTAAGCCGATTCGGGCAATCGAAATTGTCCAGAAGGAGACCGCCGCAAATCCAACCGCAATGAGCGCCACACGCTTGTTGAACATCGCCACACCTACACGATATAACAATGCCAACATGAGCATATCGAGTGCAAATGAGGCGTAGCGTACCATGAGCGTGTTCCGACCTAAAAACAAGGCAGATAGGGCATTTAGCCATATATACCCGCCTTCACGCCCCTGATTAGCGGGGTAATACAACTGAAAATTTCCTCGTTCTATGATATTGATGCCCTCAAGTGCATCATAAAATTCATCATGTTGCAATCCCGCAGGCGCATCCCCAAAGGCAATCAGACGGGCAAATGCGCCGAGTAGTAACATGGCAGTAATCGCCCATAATGACCACGTTTTATTCATCACATGACCGCCATTATGATAACCGATAACAACCACCCCGCCGCAAACGCATAACCGAAACGCCCGTGTAATTGTGCTGTCCGTCCTTGTGCGATGTGCAGGCGTTGCGGGTCGGTTTCGGTATAAATCATCACCACTAACGGATAGGCTTGAGGTAGGGTGAGCAAGGCAATGATGGCAAAGGGTGGCGCGATGCCCATCACAACCAGCAATGCCACGCCCACATACGCGCCAAATACCAAAAAGGCATATTCTTTTTTGGCGAATGACAATCCGAATAAGACGGTCGTCGTGCGCTTATTGACGGCTTTATCGGCTTCATAATCGCGGATATTATTGGCGTGGAGAATTGCCGCCACCATAAACCCAATTGGGAGTGAAATCCACACCAAATCCAGCGAAATAGCCACATCCATCACATAGTACGCGCCGATGACGACCAACGGACCGAATACGATGCCCGCCGTCAATTCACCCAAGCCGTTATATGCCAATGGGAACGGACCCGCCGTGTAGGTGATGGCGGC
>JALONZ010000256.1 GCA_025454675.1 Anaerolineae bacterium
GGCGGAGTAGGGGGAACACAATCGAAAAATACACCCGCAGTTCACTACAGCCATCCACCCGCGCCGCTTCGCGCAATTCTTCGGGGATACCACGCAAACCCGCGAGGAACATCGCCATCGTATACCCGCCCATTTGCCACACGGCGGCGATTAATACACCTGTGAGCGCGGCATTATAGCCTTTTGGCGCAATCCGATTTTCGAGGTCGGGTTGTGCGAGTTGGGGCCACAGCACATCCCAAATGCCCGCCCAACGCGCCGTCACTTCGCCCGCTTCATTGGTGGTGACAACTGTGCCACCGCAAATATCCTCTGATACGTTACATGGAATATCAAACAAGACGATACGCAACAATAGCACGATGCCAATGCCTACCCCCAACCACATGACGGGTCGCCATCTACGCGGGGAGAGTTCTGCGTGACCAAAATCTTCGTTATTCAGCGCCACACGAATCACGACAGAGGCAATGCCAACCGCCGCCGCACCCAGCCATAAGGCTTCGTGATGCCCAAACAGCATTGCACCCACAAATCCTGCCGCCACGCTGACGAAGGCGAATTGACTGAGCCAGCTACAGATGCGCCCTAAGCGGTCATCTTCATTGCCCAAATAGCGGATGATGAGATACAGCAAAATGCCCACCCCAAATAAGGTGAGATAAGACGGGACATCTTGCCAATTAAAATTCAGGACGGATGACTTGTTGTTAATCCAGCGTTCTTGAATGGCTTCTAAGCCCAGAATTTGCTTGGGCAACACATTCAGTCCGCTATCGGGGCGCAACATCCATGCCCATATCGTGCCAGTGACGATGAATGACAACGACATCGGGAAGAGGAATATCGTCCTGAATACGGCTTCACCGATGATTTTTTGGTCGAGTAATAGCGCAAGTAATAAGCCAACACCCAAACAGCCTGAAATAAAAAATATGGTGAAGAAAAAGGCATTGACCAGTGAATTTCTGAAGAAATATTCGGGTACGGTGTTGGTCATCAGACGGTAATAATTATCGGTCTCCACATTGGTGATGACCACATTTTCTGCCAGAGGGGGTTGTAAGGGGTTTTCGCCCCAGTCAGTGGTGGAGACTTGGATGGTCTGGAAGATGAAAAAATAGACAAATATCGCCAATAAAATAATTGACGGCGTGAGCATCGCCAGGGCGATGGTACGGTCTTTGCGATTGTTCATAAAGCCCCCCGTGAGGTCTTTAACGGTGTAAATACTATTGAAAGAAAGGAAAAAACATCAACCCCACCCCCTAACCCCCTCCCCATTATATGGAGAGGGGGAATTGTAGGGGCTTGCCATGGCAAGCCCCTACTCTCTTCCTCTACGAAGTGGGGGAAGGGTTGGGGATGGGGGTACTTTTTGAATTAATAACCACATTCACCCGATTGGATGCAGATGGCGAGCAACGCGCTAGAGGTTGCGCCTGCGTCACGGGTAGATTTGAAGATGTCCAACACGGTGGAGAATTCGCTGGCGAAACGTGGGTTGCCAACGGTACCATGCACCAAGCTACCTGCGATAACATTGCTTGCCCAATCGGCGGCGGTGGCTACCAAATAGCTGTTGTATAAGCCACTGGCTTCGAGGTCAATATCAGAACGGGCGGGGATGGAGCCTTTGAGTGGGTTGAAGGCGTTTTGACCATCAACGCTACCCAGCACGCGCAACCAAGCGACTGCCGCGTCACGATTGGGGGCGTTCAGGGGCAGACCAAAGCTATCAGACAGCGCCAAGAATGTGCCTGCGGTATCGGGTGATGGGGCATAACCAAAGCCAACACCGGGTTCTAATTCGAGGGTGGTAGCCATATAGCCCGCCGCCCAGTCGCCCATAATATTGAAGGCGGCTTCGCCAGCGACCACTTTGTCAATGGCTTGTTGCCAAGACAGACCAGCGGCATCCACATCAATGTTGGTGCAAGCTAAAATTTGACCGAATTTTTCCCAAACGGCGACCATTTCGGGGCTATCGGGGGCGGTTGTCCCTGCCCAGAAGCCATTCCAGCCGTCTGCGCCGAGAACTGCTAATGCAACACTTTCCCACAGATGGCGTTGTGTCCATTCTTCACCCACGATAAGGGGTACGACACCCGCTTCTTGGATGGTTGGGCAAACGGCAAGGAATTCATCCCATGTGGCGGGCGCGCTGATGCCCCATTCTGCCAATTTATCTGGGTTGAACCACATCACGTTGGAGCGGTGAATATTCACGGGTACGCTATAGATGCCACCTTCGTAAATCATCAGGTCAAGAATACCTTGTGGGAAGGCATCGAACCAACCTTCTTCTTCATACAAGAAGGTGAGGTCTTCCATACGTTGCGCCACGACCCATGTATCGGTCAATTCATCGCCTGCATGGACTTGGAATGAACTGGGGGGATTGCCACCCAACATACGATTGCTGAGGACGGCACGCGCATTCACGCCAGACCCGCCTGTGACGGTTGCGTTGATGACGTTCACATTAGGATACAGGCTGTTATACAGGGCGATGAGGGCTTCTAATGCAGGACCTTCATCACCTGCCCACCACGAAAAGATTTCTAAATCACCGCTAAGGTCAGTAGATTCTTGTGCGCTCACGAAGGAGAACATAGACACGACAATGGCGAGTAATGCAATTAAAATACTAACTTTTTTGAACATATATAGCTCCTAAAAGATTTTGTCTAAATGTGGATGTCTCTTCATATTTATCCACGAATATGGATAATAACGCAATCTGATATAATCTGCAACCGCTTTCAGACAAGTTTGTGAATATTGCCCAATGAGGTTCGTGAGATTTGCGAATAACCCATAGTCACCTTGCACAAAACCTATTTTGGGTGTGTTATAATCGTGGTTAAACACTTATAAAAAACGTGCTTTGAGGAAGCAACTTATGACAAATATCGGCATTATCGGCATTGGTACTTATGTCCCCGAAAAAATTGAAACCGCATCCGACCTTGCACCGCGCACGAATATCCCCGCCGATGTACTCGAATCGAAAATGGGTATTCGCCAACGGCATGTCGCATCCGACACCGACACCATCAGCCACATGGCGACCCAAGCAGGTATCCGCGCCATCCAAAACGCAAATTTATCCCCAGAAAAAATTAATGTGGTTATCTCGCATGGCAGTGAACATAAAGACCATGTGGTGTGGAATAGCGCAGGCAAAATTCAGCAAGGGGTGGGCGCGGTGAATGCCTACGGCTTCGAGATTTACGCCTTATGTGCGGGTGCGCCGATTGCCCTCAATGTCGCACGCGGGATGATGCTTGCCGACCCATCGCTGGAATATGCACTCCTCGCCGCCGCCAGCCGTGAAAATGATATTGTGAACCCCGCCAATCCGCGCACGCGCTTCATGCTCAATTTTGGGGCAGGGGCATCGGGCATGGTATTGCAACGCGGTGCGGATAGAAATATCATTTTGGGCGCGTCTGCCTTCACCGATGGCACACTCTCCGAGACGGTGGTCATGAACCCTGATGCGACACCTAACGGTGAACCGCTCATTATGGGCGATGTGGTGGGGCGGTTGGATGTGATGAACGCCGATTATATGACCGAGCGACTTGGTGAAACATCGCTCACCAATTTTATCCGTGTGATTCGGGAAGCCGTCGAAAAAAGTGGCGCGACATTGCGCGATGTGAATTTTATGGGCATCGTCCACATGAAGCGGTCATTTTATCGTGAAATTTTGGCAGAATGTGGACTGACAGAGGCGCAATCGGTGTATTTGGAAGATTATGGTCATATCCAAAGTGTTGACCAAGCGTTGGCGCTCCAATTGGGTTTGGCGCAAGGCAAGGTTAAAGATGGTGATTTGATTGTGCTGGCTGGCGCGGGCGTGGGGTATACATGGAGCGCGGTTGCGATTCGTTGGGGTAAAATATAAATGGAGAAACGAAAAAATTCATACGATTGTTGTTATCTATACAATGGCTGACATACGACCCTAAAGGGTCTAGTACCGCCATTACGCCCTACAAAATAGGCAGGTGTGTAATGGCGGACTAACCGATTTATCGGTGTATGTCCGCCACCTGTATAAACAAACGTGCATAATCATGTGAGTTCAAAATTTTTTACTATAAGTTATAATCAATCATAAAAAGGATATTTTTTTCATGACTAAACAAATAGTTCGTATTTTTGGTGTGCCGATGGATTTGGGGCAACAACGGCGCGGGGTGGATATGGGACCCAGCGCCATTCGTTACGCGGGGCTACAAGACCGCCTTGCACGCTTGGGGTATGAGGTGCATGATAGTGGCAATATTTATGCACCCCAAATTGAAGAAATTCAAGATGATGAGGTGTATCCCGAATTAGACGGCAAACCCGCTCATCACCTGTCACAAATTAGCCATATTTGCCAAGAGGTGTATGACCACATCAAGGCAACGGTCAAAACGGGCGAAAAAGCTATTTTTCTGGGGGGCGACCATAGCATGAGCATGGGTACAGTCGCGGGGGTTGCCACACCCAAGACGGGCATTTTGTGGATTGATGCCCACGGCGACATCAACACCCCCGCCACATCACCATCGGGGAATGTGCATGGCATGGTTATATC
>JALONZ010000257.1 GCA_025454675.1 Anaerolineae bacterium
GTGGAATCTTTTATTGCCCAGACCGCCGTATCAGTGCGATTGGGCAAATTGTGAATCAATGTTTAGCATATTATCAATTATTAGCTGGTGATGTTGGCATATTGGCTGATATTTATGATAATTTTTTTGAGATTTGTTAGGATGGTAAATCATGCAGGTTATTAATCATATTATTATCCGTGATAGCATTGCTTACATAGATGGACACGACCATCTTAAAGCCGAAATGGTTGCGCGTATGGTTGTGGATGGCGAACACCCCATAGAATCAGTCATGGAACATTATGGATTGACCTACGCAGAAGTCCATTCTGCACTTGCGTATTATTATGATAACCAAGCGGCTTTAGATGAGGCATATCAACAAAAATTAGCCAATGCTACGGCTTCTGCTACCACATTAGAGCAATTCAAGCAAAAATTGGCAGATAAAAAACGCTAACGCACCTGCACAAAATTCACCACTGCCACATTTTGGTCACATTCTTCGCGGGTGAAAATTTGGAATGGCTCGGATACCGCGTTATTGGCGCTATCGAAGAGTTGCACGCGGTAACTCCGCACAACTGCCCAATGCCAATTCAAACCCGCCCGCCCCCAAATTCAACGATGAACCACTGTTCACCACCACATTCAACCGTGTGGGGTCTTCTATATCCACAATTTGCACCGCGTATCCGTCTAATGGCTCATTTGATATGCCTGTCACTGTCCCCGCGATGCTAGACCAATTGCATCCGCGCCCGTTGGAATTAGGCGTATATAACACGCCTGCCGTGCTGATGGTGAACGGTTTATCCCCTGTCGGCGTGATGAGGGGCTGAATAACCATCGGCGTGGGGTTATTTTGTGGGATGGTCACGACATTCGGCGCAGGTGTGGATGCGATGTTATTCTGCATCGGTGCTTGGGCAGTTGCCGTTAAATCGGCATGATACCGCGCCAATGCTTCTAAATCGGGTGTCCATGTCACTTCGATGAACGTGGTTGCAGGGGGCAACGGGTTAATGGATGTCCATGGGTCGCGCCAAATGGTCACAAATGCCACTGCCAAGCCAATTGTGCCTATCATAAACACCAATGCGAAAAGGTCATGATACCATTTACCATACCCAAACCGATATTTGCGCCCTGTAGGGACATGATTTATCATGTCCGCAGGTTGTGGCTTGGGTTTTGGTGCGGGTGAATCTTGCGGAATCGAAAATGCCAACGGCGGATAGCGTTGGGATGTGTCTATATTCGGTTTTGGTGTAGGTGAAGGTGATGAGATAGGTTTTGGGGCGGGTGTATTCAGCGTAGAAGGGGCATTTTTTTGTGTTTCATCCACTGCAAAGACATCATTCGCCAAACGCGCTAAATCGGGCAAATCCGCGTCAAAATCCAACGTTAACGGCTCAGTTGGCATCTCTGGAATAGTCAGTTGCGTATCCTCAGTGATGCCCCCCGTTGGTTGGGTATCTTGATTGGATGTCGCCTCATCCCCTTCTATGGGAAAGAGAGAGGCGGGTTTATCGAGTTGTTGTTTGCGGTCTTTGCGTCCAACACGGCGGATATTGCCCGTGAGGTTATCATCATCACCCATAGGTTAACGGTCTCTGGTTTGAATAAAACGGATAACGGCACGGTTTTGGGCGCAATCACCGGGGAAGGTCACACGGATATTATCCGAAATGGGTGTCCCGCCTTGTGATTCGACACGCACAAAATAAGTGCGCGTATTCAGCACATTAGCCACAGGCACTTCCCAGCCCGATAAATCGCCAAAGGTGGTGTTTGAGCCTGTATTGACGATGCTTTCAAAATCGCCCGTATCGCTAAAGACACGAATCCGATAGATTTCTGCTACTGGCTGACCATCTTGGCGCATCACACTGCCATTCATCCCTGTCCATGCACAGCCTGCGGCATTGGCATTGGGGATAAATTCGATGTTGTTCCGCAATGCGAATAAAAATGGCGAGAGTGTCGGTTCTAAGGTCGGTGTGGGACCCGTTGGCGTTTCTGTCGGTTGTGGTGTTGGGCTAACCGATGGTGTGGGTGTTGCACTGGGTGTATTGGTGGGACCAGGTGTATTGGTGATGGTCGGTGTGAGCGATGGTGTATAGGTGGCGGTGGGTGTTTCGGTGGGTGTGGCTGTGAAGGTCGGTGTGCCGACAATTTGCAATGCGGCTCTATCGCCTACAAAACGCGCCGTTGTCGGTGAGGCTTGAATCCAACCCGACCC
This sequence comes from Anaerolineae bacterium, assembly GCA_025454675.1. Taxonomy (GTDB): domain Bacteria; phylum Chloroflexota; class Anaerolineae; order Aggregatilineales; family Phototrophicaceae. The sequence continues at coordinate 2,228 of JALONZ010000257.1, forward strand.
GCCTTCAGGCAAGCGCACTTCGTACCAATCACCATTAACCGTAATACCGATAATTTCCAGATTTGTCCCTTGTGCAAATTCCCCGACCACCGTTGTGGTTAAATCGGGCAATTCATATGCCAAAACCGTACCTGCCACTTCTGCAACAGGCGTTGCAGGGGTATAGGTGGGTGTGACGGTGGGGGTTAATGTATCGGTGGGTAAAATGATGGGCGTGGGAAGCGATGCCACATCCAACACATCTTCTGGCGCTGGACGGAGCATAAAAATGACCACCACAACGACAGCGATGATAGTCAACAGGAAAAACAACAAACTGAGAAAATTATAAAGCCCAGAGGCACCCGATTTTTTCATATCAAATTATCCCGAAATCAGTCTGATAGCGACAAATGTCCCCCAACCGAGGGTGAGTAATAAAAAGACGATGCTGAGTAGATTATAGAGGCGTGCTTGTGATTTTTTCATGGTCTAAAAGTCCCTTACTAACCATTCAAGAAGCGTTCTATGGTGGCACTTTGATATTGGCTATTCAGCCAGCTCTCAAATTGATTTCTGCTATCCTGCACACTCTCACTATCGGATGTGGCGCGGGTGCGGGTCTCTAATACCTCTACAATATGATACCCCAATTCTGTCAAAAAGGGGTCACTGACTGTATTGAGTGGCAACGTGAGCGCAAAATCGGCTAGTTGTGGCACAATGAGCATATCAGGTGTGAACCAGCCCAAATCTCCACCCTGTTCGCGTGTGGTCACATCTTTGGAATATTCCGCCGCCATCTGACCAAATTCGGCATCACCAGTACGGATGATGGTGGCTAGGGACTGCGCCAAACTTTCTTCGTTGACCAAAATATGTCGCGCACGAATTTCGGTGATGCTTCCTTCGACAGGCTGAATAATTTGCGCCTGCACTTTTTGGGTGATGAGGCTATCGCGGGTGATGAGGCGATATTCATCTTCATTGGCAAATTGATTTTCGGCTAACCATGCCGCCCATGCCGTATCATCTGGCACAAGGGCGCGAAGTTCTGCAATTTCGGCAGAAATTTCTTCATCACTGACAGTAATCCCCAATTGTAACGCCGCCTGATTAATCAATACCTGTTCAATCAGGGTGTTTAAGACCATTTCGGCAAACGCATCATAACTGGTGGTTGCACCCAAATCGGAACTGCGGGCGAGTGCGCGGTCAAATTGGGTTTGGGTGATGTCTTCACCGTTCACCCGCGCCACAATCGGCACACCCTCTTGATTAAGCGGTAATGATGGGACAAGCCCTTGTGCGGAGAGTGTCTCTGCGGGGCGGGTAATGGGGGGCGGGGTTGCATCTCCGCTTGCACATCCAACAAGGGTGAAAATACTTATGAGCAAAATGATGCCAATTAAACGCCGTATCACACACAAATCCTTCGATAATCATCAATAATCATCTGCTATTATGCAATTGCTTACGCATTGTGGCAAGTCACGATTAAAAAATGCTATAATATGCCTATATCGTCAACAAGGAGCAATGATAATGCCCAACTGGACAACTTTCGAGGCATTCCTAAAAGAAGCACAATCCACCCCCACAGACCAACGTCAAGATTTAGTAGATACGCTATTACGTGAACGCATTTATTGGCCCTGGGTCAATGGCAATCATGCCACATTCATTTATTCTGCCCCCAATACCGTGCGCGTCGCGCTCAATTTGGATACCATCAAACAAGACCCGCCCTTCGCGCCCATGCAACGTTTGGATGGTACAAGCCTATTTTATGTCACACGGCAATTTGAACGCGATGATTTACTCGATTATTTATTAGCCGTCAATGACCCGATGACCCCGCTGGCGCAAGAACGCGATATTGTTCGGCGCATAGACCGTTTTTGGCGCACAGACCCGCGCAATCCGTATAAAATCACCACTGGGCAGGCTGATGTATCGGTGGTGCGCCTAGACCATGCTCGCCCGTTCCCCGATTGGAGCAAATTGAACCGTGTTCCGCATGGGCAAGTTCATGACCACACGATTAGTAGCAAACAATTGGGCTTCACAGACCGTCAATTGTGGGTGTATACCCCGCCGAATTATGAGGATAACCCCGATAAAGAATATCCGATGCTCATTTTGCAAGATGGTCAATGGATGTTTGGCGCGTTGCAAATTCCGCTCATGGCGGATGCGCTCATCAAACACGGCGTATTAGAACCGCTCATCATCGTCAGCAAACATAGCGGGAATCAACAAGACCGCATCAAAAATTATGTGAGCAACGATAAACACTATAATTACCTGATGTTGGAATTATTGCCCTTTATGCAAGCCAATTATCGTGTGGATGCCACCAATTTAGGCATTGGCGGGGTATCGGCGGGTGCGATTGCCGCGGCGCACGCCTCGCTTAAAAATCCGGGTGTGTTTGAACGCCTGATTATGGTCTCGCCACCACTGGGCAAAGGCATTGCCCAAGACCAATTGCGCCAATATAAAGAACGGTTTGAAACCGCGCGTAAATTGCCAGAACGCATCTTCCAATCGGTTGGACGGTATGAAACCAAATCGCGGTTTGTGTTGCCCGCGCAGGTGTTATATGGTGTGTTGAGCAAACGCGATGATGTGGCGTATAAATACACAGAAATTGGTAGCGGTCATGGGCTGGTCGCGTTCCGCAGTATTTTCCCAGAGGCGCTACAATGGGCGTTTCCGGGTAATGTTGGGGTGTAATCGCTTTATGGCTGACATACGACCCTAAAGGGTCTAGTACAGCCATTACACTGTGCGTTTTCCCAACATCGTCCGCACAACATAGTGCAGACATCGGACGCAGGGT
>JALONZ010000258.1 GCA_025454675.1 Anaerolineae bacterium
TAACCAATCCTAAAACCTATCTTATCCCGTTGCTGAATGGATTAAAAAAATTACAAGATTTTTCTGTAGATATTGCATCTGTATCAACATCACAACTCACCGTTCAATCTGTTTTACGCTTATTAGAAGTCCATTTTAATCACCAATATAAAACCAGTGTTGCTTCTCGATTGCCCGTTTTAGCTTTATATGCCGTTTATCAATCGCTCATGGTTTTGCCTCGTTATGAAGATAAAATATTAGCCCCTCTCAAAAGTCAAACCACCGCCGATACAAAGTCACATAGCATCGGCGATATTGAAATTGTTGACTCTGACGGTCAATTTTTTGAGGCGCTTGAAATTAAACATGGGAAACCAATTGATTTTGGCATGGTGCAAATTGCCTTTGATAAAATCAAAAATCTGCCTATTTCCAGATACTATTTACTCACAACAAACACCCCAAATACAACCCAAGCACAAGAAATAGAAACATTATGTGCCAAAATTCTGATACAACATGGTTGCGAAATTATTGTGAATGGTGTTATGCCCACATTCAAATATTATTTGCGCCTGTTGCCCAATTTATCAGATTTTGTGAATAACTATACAAGCATTTTGCAAACCGAATTTGCATCTGGCGCGATAAAAGCCGTCCATATTCAGAAATGGGATGCACTTCTGGATGAAAATAATCCCTAACGCGGTGGTTTTTGCGATTTGCCAAAGACCACCGTCCCCGTTTGACCATTGACCAATGCAGAACGCACATCCCCATCTTCTTCATACAAGGTGGCAATCCACACAGGCATGAGGATGAGTTGGAATTGCATATCGGTGGCAGAGGCGCTCACACTTTGCACCTGACCATTCCCCGCCAAAATTTCGCCATGTTTTTCGCGCATGGCACGGCTCACGATGGAACGGGCTTCGAGTGATGCGCGGTCAAAATCAATTTTATAAATTTGGGCGGGATTTTTGGTGATTTGGTCGGGTTGATAATCCACTGCTTTATCAAGCTCATATTTGCCCAATTTATCTGTGAGTGATTTGTGCGGAGATGTGACAGCACACACCAACACGTCATCCATCAATTCGGTGAATTCTTCGGTGGCATAGCGTTGGGTGCGCCGATGATAATTGCCCCAGTCATCTTGCTCAACCTCAACATAAATCACACTACGGCGCACTTGCACGGTGGTATCAAATACCCAATACGGCAAAAAGTGACCCTCTAATGTGGCACGTTCTACTGTGGTGTTATCTAACCAACGGCGCATTTTTGCCAAGCGGGTGTTCAATTGTGATTTGATATTTTCGCCCGCTTGTTGACGGGTGATAGTGAATGGAATGAGTTTATCGGGTTGACTAAAACTGCTCAACACATCATGCAGGACGACATGCGTAGACCCGCAATACGGGCAATAATCAGTCAGTTTGTTATTCGGGATGGTGCGCTCTGCCCCGCAACTATCACAACCTAACAGGCGTTCCCCCACCTCCCATAAGACTGATTGTGAACGCCGTTGCAGTAATGCCGCGAATAATGAAGATTCTGTGCCACCTGTTTGTGTCTGTTTTTCACCGATATATCCGCATGAATCGCAATAGGGTAAGCCTGTAACATCATCCACCGTCATGCGATATGACCCGCAATTGGGGCATCGGATATTTTTCGTGGTAGTTTTGACCGCGCTGGTGGCTTGGCGTTTTTCGGGTTCTAAATATGGATTCGCAAGGGCATCGGCTTGGGTTTGGGTGAGTTTGCCATCGAGTAGCATCAATTCGCGCAACGCTTCACCATGATTGGGCGAATGGGCAATCACTTTGGTCAGATACTCACGCCGTTCTATTGGGTCATTGGAGAGGAGCGCCAACCAATAATAACAATCAAAAAAATCGCGTTGTATATTCAATGCGCGTAAAAATGCGTCTTTGGCTTCGGCATATAACCCACGCTCAATGAAGGCTTGCCCACTATTGAAGGCGGCACGAGCATAAGGTGGCAATGTGCCTGCATAACGTACCCCATAACTGGCTTTGATTTTGCGTGGTGGCAATGATTCCATGTTTATTTATCCTTTACGGCAATAACCGGTGACGCAAAACGGTTGGCGCACTGGGTGATGGCATCCATACAGAAAAGCGCGACCCGCGCCCCTCCACACTTTGCACATCAATTCGCCCACCATGTGCTTGAATAATCTCTTTGACGATGGCTAATCCTAAACCTGTCCCGCGTGAGGGTCCGCGGGCTTTGTCTACCTGATAGAATCGCTCAAAAATGCGCGGTAAATCTTTCTCTGGGATGCCGACCCCATTATCGGCGATGCTCACTTCCACCCCACCATCCAGCGCCCGCGCTTTGACCCAAACATGTCCGCCGTCTGGTGTGTATTTAATGGCGTTGCTGATGAGGTTATTCAATACTTGCACAAATCTATCGCCATCGGCGGCGACAGGCGGCATCGGTGGTGCATCCACATCTAGCACAATTTGTTTTTTCTCCGCCATTACCGCCAAACTATGTGCCACACTTGTTACCATCTGCCCCAAGTCAATCGGCGCAAAATGGAATGAAAACCGTCCTGCTTCGATGCGTGCCAAGTCGGTGAGTTGTGTCACCATCCGATTCAACCGTTCCGACTCTTCATAAATGATGGTGGCGGCGCGTTTGGGGTCTTTTGCCGCGCCGTCTATGATAGCTTGGGCATATCCCTGAATGGATGTGAGTGGTGTTTTGAGGTCATGCGACACATTCGCCAAAAAATCGCGCTGGGATTGTTGGGCTTGGCTGACTTGGGTGGTCATATCATTAAAGGCAGTGGCGAGTGTTTTTACTTCTGTGGGTCCTGATATGGCGACAGGAGTATGTACGCCACCTTGTGCAATATCACTGGCGGCAACACTCAGGGCTTGTAAGGGTTGGGCGATGGTTTGGCTGATGAGGGCAGATGAAATGAGTGCAATTGCCGAGCCGATGAGCGCGGCTTGAACGAGGGGCAACAATAAATCATTCCCAAATTGTCCTAATGTGTCTTGTAGGGATTGGGTGGGGCGGGTATCGGCTAAAATAAATGCGACTTGTTGCCCACCGACAAGCCGTGTGATGCCAAAAAATAACCATTCGATGCCGTCTTGTGGAAATGACCCATAAATCGGGTCGCCTACCAACACGGGTATGAAGCGTGTCGCATTTTGTGTATCTACTTGCATCCGAATCGGTGTCCCTACCACAAAGTGATTATTGCTATCATATAACACCGATTGCACGGTCATATTGATAGCAATCACGCGCACATTGCGACTGGTTGCAAATTCGCCCAAGACTTCTTGAAAATTGCCTGCATTCGGGTTATTGAGGCGTACATTATTTAATAAATTGGATAAATTTGAACCGCGTGCGATATTGGATAATTCCCGATAAGTTTCATTTACAGGGGCAGGGCGTGCGCCTGTCGTGAGCAATAAGGCAACCACAATCACCGATAGGGTGATGATGAGGAGCAATATATAAGATATTAATAATCGTGTGCGTAATGATGCAAACATGATTAACCTCGAAATAGGGACGCTATTATGCCCCTATGGTTGATTCTTCTAATGCGATGGGCAGTGTAAAGCTAAAAATACTGCCTTCGCCAACCTGTCCACTACTTTCGACACCAACCTCACCGCCTAATTTTTCGATGATGCGCTTGACGATGGATAACCCCACGCCATGCCCTTCGGCTTTGCCTTCTGCAAACCGTCTGAATGGCGAAAATAATTGGGCTTGTGCCTCTTGGCTCAGTCCATCACCATTATCGCGCACCCAAAATTTGACCATTCCCTCGCCTAATGAGGTGAATCCAATTTCAATTTTAGGTGGTTTGCCACCATATTTAATGGCATTGCTGATGTAATTGCTCCAAACTTGTTCGACCCATGGCGCATGTCCGATGACGGATGGATAATTGTGCGGGATGCTGATTTCCGCACCGGATTCGGTGATTTTTTGAATCAATTGGCTATGTACTTCTGTGACAATCTGCCCCATATCCAGCGGTCGGACATCTACCGATTGTTGATGAATGTTCGCCAACAATAGCAATTCATTGATAACGGTGTTCATCTTGTTGGCGGTGTGACCAATAGATAATATCCATTCCCCCAATTCACCGGGCAGGTCTTGTAGATAATACATGTTGATGAGGGATGTGTAACCCGTGATGAGCGACAACGGATTTTTAAGGTCATGGGCGACGGTGTGGTTATACGCATCTAAATCGGCGATGAGTTGCTCACGTTGGCGAATTTCTTGTTGCAGTTGTGTATTGGCGCTGAGGAGTGCCTCTTGTGCTTTTTGGCGTTCTTGGATTTCCTCTTGTAATTGAATATTGCGGAGTTGATGAATTTCGGCTTGTTGGCGGGCAGTTTCGACTTGATGCAACACCTGCAAATTTTTTAGGCGTGTATCAGCATTTTCATTGAATATATCGGTATGAACTTGATGATAGGCTTTGTAATGATAAAGCGCCTGCATAAAATTGCCATCTTGTTGGTAGGCATCGGCAAGAGTCTGATGAATTTCGCCTAATAATTGTGGGGCGCTAACC
>JALONZ010000259.1 GCA_025454675.1 Anaerolineae bacterium
TTTTCAAGCACGTTATGGCAAAGCCTATAAAGTATCCGCCACCAGCCCCAATGACGCATGGAAATTGCATCATGCTATTTTGGATACCCAACACATCATCGCCAATTTGCTGGATCCGCAAATTTTGGAACACCCTCACAACCGGTATGGTAAATGGTGGGAACGTCATGATGTGATGGAAGCAAGTATGGCGCAACAATTGATTAACGAAGTGGCACATCTGATTGCGGTTGTCGCCCATTGCGATGCCAATCAACAAGATGGAAAAGCCACTTGGTCACACGCCGTCAATACCACCCAAAGCGCCATTGCAGGGATTTTGCATCCACAAGCCTTCGTTGTGCCTGCCGCGCTCACCCCAGATGTCCAACGCAACGCAAGTTGAGGATAATATGTGTTCCAACACAAAAAATTTCTGAAGAAGCGAGCCACCCAGCTCGCTTTTTCTTTTTATCCGCGTGAGCGTATTTTTTGAATCAGCCAACTCAGTTCTTCTAAGCGCAATAACCACGCCAAGAATACGAATACCCCAACCGATAACCCGCCAGAAACAGCCAATAACAAGGTTTCGCGCACAAATCCGTCTGTGCCAATCCAATTGGTGAGCAGAGGGAGGCTTACCGCGCCAACAATTCCCATGATACCCGCCGCGATACCCGTTTTGATTAAGGTTTCTACTAGGCGTTGATTGCCCAATCCGCCTAATTTGGGTGCGAGTAAAATGGCGCTAATCCCCGCATGAAGAATGTGTTTGGCACTATCGGCGACCATCAGGCTTAACAATCCAAAACGCGATTCTAAGACGAGGGATACTATCATATACACGACCAAACAAAATAATCCAATCAGGGCAGGGGTGAGGGTATCTTGGCGGGCATAAAACGCATACACCAGCAAAATATCCACTGCCGCAAAGGGCAACCCGATGAGATAGACATGCAATACGATAGAAGTCATTTCGGTATCGGTGGGTAAAAATGCCCCATGTTCAAATAATAAGGCAATAATGGGTGTTCCCAGCACAAATAAGCCGATGCACGCGGGGATGATGAGCGCAAAGGTGAGGCGCAACCCTAAGCCTAACGCATTGACAAAAGCACGATTATTGTCATCGGCAAAATTCCTTTTATCCACAATCAATGCCGCATGACGCGAGAGGGTAGGCAAAATGGCAACACTAATGGCAGTGGCAACCAACCCTTGCGGAAATTGCATCAGGGTGGTCGCCAATTCCATATAATTGATGCTGGAATCGCCTGTGCGACTGGCGAGGTTATAACTGAAGGGGCGGATGATGAGGGTGTCCATGATGAGCGAAAACATGACCGGCAAATAGAGCCACCCGATTTTTTTGAGCGCGTGGTGCTTAAAATTAAAGTGATAACGCGCTTGGTTGCGCCATAAGCCGGGTGATTGAAGCAATAATTGGGCAATTGCGCCTGTCAACCACCCAAATGCGATGACTGTGATGCCGTTATCGGGGCGGGCGATAATCCAAGTTGGCAGTCCATCTATCCAACGCATGGTCATGACGGGTGGGGGGGTGAATAAGACCGCGACTATCACAATAGACGCATTGAATACCGTTGTGGCAAAGGCGGGATAGGTGAACACATGCAAGGCATATAAGGCGGCGCTGACGATGGCGAATATCGCCATAAAAATCAGTGCGGGCGATGTGATGCGGAGCAAATCTACGGCAATTGCTTGAATCTCTGGGGAATATCCCCCGCCAAAAATTTGTACCACCAGTGGCGCACCGAATTGAAGCCCAATCACCAGTATGGACATCAATATCACCACAATATTGAGCAATGCCGATACCAAGCGCCACAAATCGGCTTTGCCTTGTTTGGCATAAATTTCGCTTAGGACGGGGATGATTGCCCCGTTCACATGCCCCGCAATCAGCAAATCGAAGGCACTTTTGGGGATGAGGATGGCAACGCGCAAGGCACTAGCGACCGCACTCGCTCCGAATAGGTTGGTGATGACAATTTCGCGCAATAATCCGAGTATGCGACTGGTGATATTGCCGAGTGCCAGCAGTCCTGTGGCTTTGGCGAAGCGCGTTTCTGTGGCTTGTTGTGTCTCTGATGCGCTCATGCAAGTCCTTTGATGCGGGCAATTAGGGCGGATGTACTGCGTTCTGGCACAAGGTCAATCAATACCACCTGCCCACCATATGCTTCCACAATGGGGCGTTCTGGTAAGGGTTTATTGTGATAATCACCCCCTTTGACATAAATATCTGGGCGCAAGGCTTGGATGAGTGCATTGGCGGTATCATCCTCAAAGATGATGACCGCCGTCACAGGGATGAGCGCGGCTAATAATCGCGCTCGTTCTGTGGCGGGGATGAGCGGACGACCTGCGCCTTTTAAGCGCGTGGTGCTGGCATCGCCATTCAGCCCCAAATAAAGGGCATCTCCCAATGCGCGTGCTTTTTCGATATAATCTAAATGCCCCACATGGAGAAGGTCAAAATGTCCATTTGTGAATACAAGGCGCTTATTTTGTGTATCAAGTACCTCGCGTTGCTGAATTGCTTGTGAAAGTGTCAATATATCGCCCAAAATAGCCCCTATCGTGTATTATTGGTTTGGGTTATGATGCAAACCACTCGATTTTATCAAATTTTCCAAAGGTGAATAGATGTCGAACTTAATTTCCCCCTATGGTGGTCAACTGGTTAACCTTGTTATCCCCCAAGACCAACTCGCAGAACGCTTGGCACATGCCAAAACGCTCCCCGTCCTCAATTTATCGGCGCGTGCGCTATGCGATTTGGAATTAATGGCAACGGGCGCATTCTCGCCTCTGAGTGGCTTCATGAATAAAGCCGATTTTGAGGCAGTGGTGAATACCATGCGCCTTGCCGATGGCACATTGTTCCCTATGCCCATCACATTGCCTGTCGCGGATGGTGCAATGCTCCAACTGGATACCGAAGTCGCGTTGGCGGATGAACGCAATAATTTATTAGCCATTTTGCGCCTCGATGAGATTTATGCGTGGGATTATGAAACCACCGCCCACCAAGTATTTGGCACACTCGATACGCGCCATCCCATTGTAGCAGAGATGAGCCGTTGGCATAAACACTTTGCATCGGGCAAACTCGAAGTCCTTAGCCTGCCCAAACATTATGATTTTACTCACTTGCGCCGCACTCCATCCGAAGTGCGCGAATCACTGGAAAAATTTGGCAAGCCGAATGTGGTCGCCTTCCAAACGCGCAACCCCTTGCACCGCGCTCATGAAGAATTGACCAAACGCGCCGCTCATTCGATTGATGGGGTGTTGTTATTGCATCCTGTGGTGGGCATGACCAAACCGGGTGATGTTGACCATTACACCCGTGTGCGGACATATCGCGCGTTGGTCGAAAATCATTATCAACCCAACGAAGTGCTGTTATCGTTGTTGAATTTAGCCATGCGGATGGGTGGACCGCGCGAAGCGGTTTGGCACGCCATCATCCGCCGTAATCATGGTGCGAATCATTTCATCGTGGGGCGTGACCATGCGGGACCGGGCAATGATTCGACTGGTAAACCATTTTACGGACCCTACGATGCCCAAGAATTGGTCGCTCAATTTGCGGATGAAATCGGCGTGAAGATGATTCCGTTCAAAGAATTGGTCTATCTGGCAGAAGAAAATCGCTACGAAGAAGATGATAAAGTCCCCGCAGGCGCAACCGTCAAGAAAATTTCTGGGACACAAGTCCGTGAAGATTATCTGGGCAAGGGCGTTCAATTGCCTGCGTGGTTCACGCATAAAGAAGTGGCAGAAGTCCTCGCGGAAAGCTACCCGCCATTGCATCGGCAAGGGTTTGTGGTGTGGTTTACGGGTTTGAGCGGGTCGGGTAAATCTACCACCGCCGAAATTCTGTCCATGTTGTTATTAGAACATGGTCGCCAAGCCACGATGTTGGATGGCGATATTGTCCGTCAACACCTATCGAAAGGGTTGGGATTCACCGCCGAAGACCGCGATACCAATATCCGCCGCATCGGGTTTGTGGGGAGCGAAATTGCGCGTCATGGTGGTGGGGTGATTTGTGCCGCCATTAGCCCCTACCGCGCCACCCGTGATGAAGTGCGGGCAATGGTCGGCGAAAATTTCATTGAGGTGTTTGTGGATACCCCGATTGAAGTCTGTGAAGAACGCGATATTAAAGGCATGTATGCCAAAGCGCGTCGTGGCGAAATTAAAGGGTTTACCGGTGTGGATGACCCGTATGAAGCACCCCTCAAACCAGAAGTCGTGTTGACCACCACCGACCATACCCCCGAACAAAACGCGCATAAATTGATTGCGTATTTGCGTTCACGCGGATTCATTCACGGCTAGATGATAAAATGGTGGCGGATTTACAGGGCTTGCCATGGCAAGCCCCTACAAACCTAGAAACCGCCCCCATAAGCCCATCATAAGTGGAGATGTACGCGATAGGGTAGGTCTGCCACAGATTTTTACCCTATTCTCCGTAATTCTGACCTATCGAATAGGGTAACATGATTAAGTAAGAACTTTATAGGCTGATGCTTCAA
>JALONZ010000260.1 GCA_025454675.1 Anaerolineae bacterium
CAGTATATTTGCAAGACCGTGATGTATTTGTACAGGCGACCAATGTCATTTTTCCAGAGAACTTCCCGACAGGTGAGTATATTTTATCGATCGGCGGGTATCAGGATACATCAGGCATCCGTCTGGATGTGTTGGAAAATGGAATGCCCCGTTCTACAAGCCTATTTTTGGGCAAGATTACAGTCGTGACGGAGTGATGAATGTTTGAGATTTTCTTTCTAGGCACATCAGCCTCTGCCCCTGCCATTCATCGCGGGTTGCCTTCATGTGTCATTTTGGCAGGAGAACACCGCTTTATGATAGATTGTGGCGAAGGCACACAGCGCCAATTATTACGCAGTGGCTTGGGCTATAAACGCCTGAATAAAATCTTGCTCACACATGGGCATCTTGACCATATTTTGGGCTTAGGTGGGCTTATTTCGACCTTCGTCCACTGGGGTAGTATCGAAGAAATTGAAATCTGGGGCGGAAAACCTGCCCTAGACCGTGTAGAAAGCCTCATCTATCAGGTTGTTTTACGTGATGAACGTCCACCCATCCCCATTCATCTGTATGATTTGCGCGATGGTCGCATGTTCCGCACCAAAGAATTTGATGTGAGCGCCTTCCCTGTCACCCATCGCGGGGGTGGCAATTTTGGCTTTATCTTCCAAGAATTTGACCGTAGCCCCTTCCTAGCCGATAAAGCCGAAGCATTGGGCATCCCTAATAATGCAGAACGCGGAAAATTGGTGCGCGGAGAAAGTATTACCCTCGCTGATGGTCGTCTCATCACGCCTGATATGGTGCTGGGTGAAACGATACATGGGGCGAAATTGGTGTATGTCGGCGATACAGGACGCATCGAAAATTTGCGCCCCCATGTTCAAAATGCCGATGCGCTCATCATCGAAGCCACTTTTTTAGAGAGTGAAGCCGAAGAAGCGAAAGCCTATGGGCATATTACCGCCCACCAAGCCGCCACATTAGCACTCGAATCGGGTGTAAAGGCGCTCATCCTCAATCATATTTCGGGACGGTATCGGGAACGCGATATTTTGAATGAAGCCCGTGCAATATTCCCCAATGCCTATGTCGCACGCGATTTTGACCATTTTATGTTGAAGCGTGGCGGGGAATTGCATAAAATCATCCCCACCCCACCAGATGAGGAGCATGATGATGAATAATCGCCAAAATATCACAACAGGCACACAATGGGAAGAAATCGTTGGTTATTCGCGGGCTGTGCGGGTCGGCGATTGGGTATCGGTTTCGGGGACGACTGCCGTTGATGAAACAGGCGCAGTGGTTGGCGTTGGGGATATGGGCGCACAAACCCGTTTTATCATCCAAAAAATTGAAAAGGCGCTCATCGCCTGTGGCGCAAGCCTATCGGATGTGATTCGCACCCGTATATTCGTAACCGACATCAGCCAATGGGAAACCGTTGGGCGGGTTCATGGTGAATTTTTTGGGGCAATTAAACCCGCATCCACAATGGTGGAAATCAAGGCGCTCATTTCACCTGAGTTGTTGGTTGAAATTGAGGTGGATGCCATTGTGAGCCATAAAGGATAATCAAATGCGCGAAAATGAAGATAAACGGGGCATTTTAGACGAAGACGTGTTCACCTATGATGTGACCAAAGCAGGATTGGTGCTGATTTATTGGCATAACAAGCACGTTACCACATTAAGCGGTGGCAAAGCACAAAAGTTTTTGGCGCAAATTGAAAGTGCAGATGACCATGAGGCGCAACTCATCATGGCACGGGTCACAGGCAATTTTAAGCGTGGCAATGAGCGTGAAGGCAAAAATTCGGGGTGAAATCACAGATATAAAAAATTTTCATCAGCATAAAAACGCATATTTTATGCCGTTTCATTGGCGATGATACTCGCGTGAATTTCATCGGCATGAGCGCGAGCATAAGCCCATGCCTGATACAAATCTTCAGCGCGTAACGTGGGATAACTCGCTAAAATCTGGCTATCACTCATGCCTAAATTTCGCAAATTCACCAAAACCCATATCGGAATGCGTGTCCGTACAATATAAGCCTCACCGCCCAAAACAGCAGGATTTTTATCAATATTCGGAAATGTGCCAATCACATCACGCGAGATAATTTCAAGCAAATAGGCTTTTTCTGTAGAATTTAATCCACTCACGAATCGTTCCAACTCTTGTAAAGACATCACTTAACAACTTTCCACTACTGAGGTTATGTTAGTCTTATTGTAGAAAAAGCCTCGCTATCCGTCAATCACGCCCCACTCACCCATATCATCTGCAAGGCGTGTCCCGTTCCCATCATAAAGTGTAATCCGCACCCCACTTGGCAAGGTATATGCCCCAAATTTCACCTCATAATCCGCATCGGCACCATCTGGCAAAATTATTTCACGCCTAAATGCAAAAGGTCTATTCGGAATCAGTGCCGATGTCGTCCATTTATCAGCCAAATACACATTATCCGATTGTTGAATAATATTGCCATCTACATCTACCACATGGAAAAACAAAATATAATCTTGTGTCAGTGTTCGATTAGCATTCATCACCCCCGCTATCGAAATGACACCATCCGCGTAATCCATACCGACTACCGCCACCGACACATCCCCCAGTCGGAACGTTGCGGGGGGCATATCCGCAGGGGCATATATACCTTCGCCCAAAATGCCAAATGATTGCAACCGCAAGAATTTATCCCCCGTTGGCGTGCCGTCTGGCAGTGTATAAACCAGAGAATTTTGCCAATCTCTATCTATGAATACATTCACCATCACATCAGCAATCGGTGGTGCATCAGCAGGTAAATCTAAAATCACCCATTCGCGCAAGATTTTACCCACATGCCACCGTGAAGTCGGGATGAATGGCGCTTGGGCAGACCCCAACACCATATCAATCCCTGTGATACGATTTTGATTCGCATCGAGAAGTTGTATCGTGGCGCTATAAATCTCATCTGTTGGGCGCAAAATCTCCCAAGACAAAGGGATTTCGACAAGAGTCTCATGGTCAGATACAATCGGTTCACGCCATGTCAATTGGAGTACATCCCCAAAAACATGACCATCTGCCACACCTTCGGCTTGTATCGGCGCAGTATAGGCAGGTTTATAGAGGTAGGGATAATCCATCAGCATCGAGAATCCCGTCCATCCAATTAACAACAGACCAAAAAATATGCCATAACGCAAACGATAACGAGATTTCCATAAATAGTGATAGAAAAATGCGACGATAAAGACAAAATAAAATGGTTCTAACTCCGCTCTAAACCTATCATTTTCACCTAACTCAAAAAAGTTATAAACCACCATACCATAAACAGCATATAAGGTAAGCAAGACAAGCGTAGCATTATCCTTAAAATAGTGTCGCCAGCGTTTTAGATTTAGACGATTTTGGACAAATAAGATACAAGCATACGCGATAATCCCCACAGGAATGAGAAAGAAAAGCCAAGAATTTACGATGATAATCCCTAATTGACGGCTGAGCGGTTCAATCAATTGTCGCCCATGTAACACGAAATCCGTAATATCATCGTAGAAAATATCGGTTATGCGCCAATAGAATGGATAAACCCAATCCGAGTGCCATTGCATTGGATTTGATTCATCATAAGCAGTGACAAAAAAATACTTAAAAGCGCGATGTACATTCAAGACATACAAACTTGGATTCGATTTGATGATTGCCATTCCATCTCTTAAAAACAACGCATAAATATCTGGTGTATTGATATTGTGCATGTTATTCAGTGCTAATAAGGGAATTGGACTCTCTTTGTTAAAACCCATAGATATGAAAGATGAAGGAGGATCCATGGGCATAAAAACTGCTTGGCTCACAACACCTTCACGATAAAGTTGTTGCAACGCATGATAACTATGATTCGATTTAGCGATGTTCAACAAGTTATAACCCGACAAGCTGGTGCCAATGATGCCAAATACAATCAAATTCTTAAAAAACCAGCCCCACGCAGGCAATGTTATAACTGCGCCACTAAATGCAACAAATCGCCACTTACGACCCGCAATGATGATGAAAAGCGCGATGATAGGGATGAATAAAAATACCACATAACTAGAGCGGGTCATAATAGCAAACAACGCGCCAATCAGCGAAAATACAAAATAACGTACTCGCTGTGTCAATTGAAACATGGCTATCGCAAAAACACTGGCTACCAAACCAAATAAGGCAGGAATGGTATAAATTAACGATGCCGAGTGAATAATAAGGGTGGGGTTGATTGATAAGAAAAAAGCCAACGGTATCGCAATAAGTCGCTGGGGTATTATCACAAAGATGATAGGATACAACATCACCACGATTAATGTTGACAGGATAATATTGGCATACCATCCCAACTCATAAAAGTGGGTGGGTGAAATATCCATAAAAATGGAAATCATGAAGTTATAAAGGGGTGTTTGGGTATGAAGATAAAACAGGCTTTCCCAACGGTTTTCTTCTAAAAGTGATTGAGGGATGGTATACCAATTGCCACTCCAACTGGTAAGAGCCATCTCCAATCCTAAA
>JALONZ010000261.1 GCA_025454675.1 Anaerolineae bacterium
CCTGTACCGGTCACACGGAAACGTTTGGCAGTCGCTTTATGAGTCTTGAGTTTGTATTTTTTCGCCACGATATATTCTCCAATAGGTTATTTTTTTTCTGGAAGCGGGGCGAGTACCATTAACATGCTCCGACCTTCCAAGCTCGGTTTTTGTTCCACAACAGCTACATCTTGCAATTCCACAATGATTTGTTCCAGTTTGGTCAAACCAATTTCAGGATGTGTAATTTCGCGCCCCTTAAATTTGACGCGCACTTTCACCTTCATGCCCTCTTCTATCCAACGTCGCGCATCACGAACTTTGAACGTGAGATGATGTCCATCGGTCTTGGGTCCGAATTGCACTTCTTTCACCTCAATATTCTTTTGTTGCTTGCGGGCTTTACGCTCACGACGTTGTTTTTCATATTGAAACTTGCCAAAATCTTGAATCTTACACACAGGCGGGTTCGCCTCTGGTGCAACTTCCACAAGGTCAAGTTCCATGTCCTCCGCGATTTCTAAGGCACGGGCAAGTGGCAGAACACCCATATTGCGCGATTTTCCGTCTTCCTCTTCAATGATAAGACGAACCTCACGGGCGCGGATTTGACGATTGATGCGATATTCAGGCGTGGTTATAGCGGTTTTTCCTCTCTCACTATCCCAAAATGTGTGACTATTGAAAGTTAAAATATTGGTCTAAAGACGCTGAAAAAGTTTAGCATAGGCTAGGCGTTTCGTCAATAAGCGGTATTAATCACCAACCCCAACTGTTGGATGTGATTGGGCAAATGAGCGCACTTCTACTAGCGCAGATTCAAACATCACCAATAATTCGGCATCTGTCCCTTTATAGCGGCGCAAGGTCTGATGAGCGCACGCCCCACAACCCCGCATGGCGCGGTAACTATCCGTTTCGCAACACATACAACCATCAAGCCGTACCATCATCAAAATGAATGCCAATATATCTTCATGTGTTTCTGGTAATAAACTCAGTCGGTCTATCAGCTTTGCCCATTCCGCCCCACGTAATCCGCGTAAGGATGGAATAACCTGCTTTGGAAAAAATAACGCATTCTCAGCATACATAATAAAACTTCCCACTCTGTAAGATTTCTTAGCTTTCTCTCATTTTTAGCATACGGTTTTTTGGGGAATAAAGTCAATAAGTTTGAGAAAAATTCATGCGAATTTCAAACTTATCGGCATAGGTAATTAGTCCACCTGTTATCATCGGTTTGATAATCGTTTTGGTTCAATTTATACTGCGTAACTTGCATCCATCCCCCCATTCCCGTTACAATATACCTCATGAGACGATATATACCCCTTTGGATTTTTATCATCATCACCTTCACCTTATCCGCCTGTGGACAAGGCGCGGTGGTTTATGCCCCCACCCCATTGCCACCCGATACATCACCCATAGCCTATGTTCATCCCACTGGCGCGTTCCAAATCACCATCCCGCGCACATGGAGCGCCTTCAGCCAAACCCTGCCAGACCTTGCCAGCGCCACTTTTTCCGCGCCGAATAGTATCGAGCCATTAGTCACAGTCAGCATCCTCACCCTATCCGATATGCCCCAAATTGCCGATTTATTGACCATTTATCAAACCGAAGCGCGTCCCGATGCCAATCGTTACACCGAATTGGAACGCCAAGCGATGGGCGATGGCACTTGGCGACTCATCGGCTTGCGGACGACCATCGGTGGAATCAATCAAGCTGTGAACACGTTCATCACCCTACAGGGGCAAACGATTGGTATCACCGAAATTTTGCTTATTGATAACAATCCCACATTAAATCGCGCCATTGAAGAAGCGGTCAATTCGCTCCAAATCAATCCCGCCCCACCATTACAACCCACCAACCTATTCAGCGCACAAAAAACCGCCACCACCCCCTTACGCCTCACCAGCGTCTATTTATGGACAGCACCGAGCGGGGTGATGTTCCTCACAGGTGCATTACAAAACGCGACCACCAACCCCATCGGCACAATTCCGTTATATGCAGGACTGAGTACACCCGATGGTGTGGTTGTGGCGGGCGAAAGTGGTCAGGTGATGGGGTATGCCATCCCACCCAATGGATTTATGCCATTCAGTTTGCGTTTTGGCAAAGGCAGACCGATTGAGGCGGTGAATTATGCCCTCACCATCGGCGGGGGCGGATGGACACCCAATCTTGCCCCGCGTTATTATGGCGAAGAAAATTTCACCATCACCAGCGAGCGCACCAGCCCAACCGAGAATACCGCCGTTGTGACAGGGGATGTGATTTATATGGGGGCAGATATTATTCGTGACCCCATTGCCATTTTGACCATTTATGATAATCAACGCCGTGTGATTGCCAGCGCCTTTACACCGATTAAAGAGGGGGTGTTTTTGCCACAAGAAAGCGCATCATTCAGTTTTAATATCACAGAATTGGGCGGAACACCCGCTTTTCATCTGGTGACGGTTCAGGCTTTGCCAGAAATTCCATAATATGACGATTGATGATTTTTGGGCATTCCTAGAACCACTGGATAACATGATTATCATGAATTTATTCATGGAAATGTGCTTAAAAAGCCTTTATTTCCCATGTCTTATGCCATCATTCACAGTCACATTTGTGGGATGATATTCACCTTCATTGAGCAACATCGCTTAGGATTTTATTTTGGCAGGCTGTATTATGAATTATCTGATTCACTCGTGTTAATTCCAGATGCTTCATTCGTATCGCATACAAAATTAAAATTCCCACTTCCCCAAAAGATGAGTCAATCGCCAAATTTGGCAATCGAAATTATTTTGCCTGAATCGACAAATAACCTCATTCGTAGCAAAATCGAAGCCTACTTAGCACACGGCACACAATTGGTTTGGATTGTCTATCCAGAAGATAAAGTGGTGGATGTGTGGCGTGCGATGCCTGATGGCAGTTTGAATAAACGCGCATTTGGCATGAATGATACTCTATCAGGGGAGAATGTATTGCCCAATTTCACCCTCCCCATCCGTGATATTTTTAGCGATGAGTTTGCCTCATGATGCTGGTGTTAATTCCGGTGTCGCCTCTGTCATTCCAATGACAACTGACTCGGCACTATTCCGCACCAATGATAATAAGCCCATAAATTCCACAGGAATATAACCATCCTGCGCGTTAATCAATCTATCCATCCCACCACGTTGGATATAAAGTTGATAGGTGTACTCATTTGGGCGTGGCGCGGGACCGATAAATGTACCCACCAAACCGAAATAATTCAATTCATCCATCCGTGCCACAATTTGATTAATCGCATCTTGGCTGATACGCCCTTCTTGGTCATTGAATTTTGCACGTCCATCGCCATAAATTTCCACCACGATAGATGTATTTTCCGACCCACCCGTCTGTGTCATGTAGATATAATCGAATGTCTGACCTGCTTGGGGGTCTTCTGTGACCGATGCGACCAATGTCCCAACTAATGGCGCGGGCAATGCCCCTTCTTCTAAGGTGACGGCAAGTGTCGGTGGTATAAATGATTGCGGATTTTGGGCGGCAATTTCTTCTGCGATAAGTGTCTCTATGGCAGGCGCATTTTCCGATGAAATTTCTACAATGCCCACTTGTGTCCCTTCTGGCACAAAAACCGTTGGCGGGACATCTGTATTTTGAACAACTTCTGTCGGGTCGCCACCACCACAACCAGCCAACAAAATGATGATAAGACCAATCAACAAATAGCGCATGGCTTTAATCCTCATATTATGCGAATCATGCCCCTATTATAGTTCAACTTGGTGAGCATGACGTACAAATTCTTGATTCCGTAAAATTTCCAGAACAACTTCAGGCAAAGCATTATCCAATGTGAGGATGGTGAGCGTATTTCCGCCTCGTTCTGCCCGTCCCGTATGCCAACTGGCGATATTGATATGGTTATCTGCCATCAATGTCCCCACTTTGCCAATCACACCCGGTTGGTCATAACTTCCCATCACCACCAAATGCCCTTCGGGGACAAAATTCATCCGATATTCGTTAATTTGCATGATATGGGGTTCTTTGGCATCGAGTAATGTGCCACTCATGACAATTTCTTCGTTATCATCCAAAATGACGCGACAACTGACCAAATTGGCATAATCACCCACAGGCAAATCTTTCACTTGTGCCACCTGAATCCCGCGTTCAATCGCCAACACGGGCGCATTGATATAACTGACTTTTTCGCCCAAAATGGGATGTAATATGCCCTTCAAAATAGCAACAGTAATCGGTTTGATGAGTCCGCTCACATCTTCCCCGCGCAAATCCACCCCAACCCATTTAATCGGTGTCCGCGCCAATACATGAAATAACCGACCAATCCGTTCCGCGAGGAGCAAATAGGGGCGAATCCGTTCATAATCAATTCCGGGTAAAAAGGGCAAGTTCACCACATTGCGGTAATCTGTCCCGCGCAACGCATCCACCACTTGCTGAACAATTTGCGTAGATAAATCTTGCGTGGCTTCGATGGTATTTTCGGCGATATGTGGCGTATGAATCACCCCATCCAAATTAATCAG
>JALONZ010000262.1 GCA_025454675.1 Anaerolineae bacterium
AAGCGATGTTGGCAATGGAGCAGAAGAACCCCGTTGCGATTCGGCATATTTTGGGATTCAAGACTTCGCCCAAGCCTGTAGACCCGTCACTGGTGGATATTTCGGTTGGCGAACATGCCATGCCCGTGGTCATCGGCGCGATGTCGTTTGGGTCTCAGGGTGAATTGAGTTATAAGGCGTATGCAGAAGCGGCATATCGGCTGAATATCATCTGCGTGAATGGCGAAGGTGGCGAATTGAGCGATATTATGGGCAAATATCCCCGTAATCGCGGTCAACAAATCGCATCGGCGCGGTTTGGTGTGAATATCGAATTTTTGAATTCGTGTAACTTGTTAGAAATTAAAATTGGTCAGGGCGCGAAACCCGGTGAAGGTGGTCATCTGCCCGGTTATAAAGTGACCGAACAGGTTGCGGCGGCGCGTCATACGACACCCGGTGTTGACCTGATTTCACCCAGCAATAATCATGATTTGTATTCCATTGAAGACCTTGCCCAATTGATTGATGAACTGAAAACGGCGAATCCGTATGCGCGGGTATCGGTGAAAATTCCGGTTGTACCCGGTGTGGGGATTATCGCGGTAGGTGTGGCAAAAGCAGGCGCAGATATTATCAACATCACGGGCTATGATGGCGGGACAGGGGCGGCACGCGCTCATTCGCTCCGTCATGTTGGGATGCCTGCCGAAGTCGGCGTATGGTTGGCGCATCGGGCGTTGATTGAAAGTGGTTTGCGTGAAGATGTCGAATTGTGGTGTGATGGCGGCATGAAAAGCGGACGCGATGCTGTTAAGATGATGTGCTTAGGCGCGAATCGGGTAGGCTTTGGCACGATGGCGATGGTCGCGGTGGGTTGTACGATTTGTCGTGGCTGTCATGATGGTACATGCCATGTGGGTATCACCACGCATGTTAAAACCCGTGAAGAGGCGGCGCTCAAAAACTTTAAGGCATTCCGCCCATTTGAAGAAAAAGGCTCATCCGATGGTATCGTGAATGTGTTCAATATGCTGGCGGAAGATATTCGGCGGGTGGTGGCGCAATTGGGCTTTACCTGCGCTCAGGATATTGTTGGGCGTGCCGATTTATTGGAACAAACTGCCATGCACGAACATATTGACCTGACCAATTTGCTCAAACGTGTGCCACCCGTCACCAAGAAACAACAATTGCAGGGTGGTCGCCGTCTGACCCGTCCACGCAATACCCTGAGCAAACAAATCACGGGTGTGGTGGCAGAATGTTTGGAACGTGGCGATTCTGAAATGACCTATGACGATGAACAAGTCATGGCGATGGACAGGGCATTAGGGACACACCTGTCGGGCGCATTGGCGCGGGGTGAATTGAATCACTCGGTGGAAATCGAAGCCATTCACCTCAGCTTTAGCAACTCGGCTGTCCCTGGTAATGGGTTAGCCGCCTTCATGGATGACCCTCTTGATGTGTTGGTCGAAGGTGGCGCACAAGATGGTGTGGCAAAATGCGCCCGTGCGGGTACAGTCACCATCTTGAAAGGGCTGAATCATAATGGTGTGCGTGTAGATGGTAGTGTTGGTAAAAGTTTTGCCTATGGCGCACAAGGTGGATTTTTCATCGTGCAAGGCAATGCCGATACCCGCGCCTGCATCCGCTTGAGTGGGGCAGATGTGATTTTTGGTGGCGAAATTGAAGCACCATTGCGTGATGAAGATGGATGTTTGGCTGTGCGTGCCAACCTAAAAGGGTATGCGTTTGAATATATGACCTCTGGGCGGGCGCTGGTGTTGGGCGACCCTGGTCCGTGGATGTGTGCGGGGATGAGTGGTGGCGTGATTTATCAACGGGTGCAACCCGAAATGGGCTTGACCATCCGCGCCATTGAACGCCGTTTAGCCGAAGGTGCGACGGTGGTTGTGTCGGCATTAGATGAACAAGGTATTGAGGATGTGACAGAACTCCTGAAAAAATATGTCCAAACCTTAGAAGTCAATAATCAGGCAGATGCAACGCAACATCTATATGAATTGTTGCATCATCCAACCGACCATTTTGTGAAAATTGCGCCCCCATTACGCGGATAACTTGTGATTAATGGGTGGGTTAGTTGAATAAAAACGCGGGAACATTCATCCTCCTGATGTCTCTCGCGTTTTTGTTGTGGCGCAAAATGATGAATGGGCGTAAAATATAACCCATAATTAATTTACATCCTATGGTTGTATTTATAAAATGGGATGAGGTGCAATACATTAAAATTGGAGATTATTGATGAAGCAGAAGGCGGTTTATCCTGCCACACTCGACCCGATTCACTACGGGCATATAGACATTGCGACACGCGCCTCGAAGATATTTGATGAGGTGATTATCGCTATTTATGACAGACCCAAAAAACAATTATTATTTAGTCCACAAGAACGTTTTGAACTGGCGCAACAAGCCTTTAGTGAGCATTCTAATATTCGAGTTGCACTTTTTTCGGGTTTAGTAGTAAACTACGTTAAGTCTGTTGGTGCAAGTGTATTGGTGCGTGGACTGCGGGTTTTTTCAGATTTTGAATTTGAATTCCGCATGGCATTGGCAAATCGCAAACTTGCCCCAGATGTTGAAACAGTTTCGATTATTAGTGATGAGCGGTATGTGCATATTAGTTCCAGCACAGTGCGCGAGGTGGCAGAATTAGGTGGAGATGTCTCATCTATGGTGCCACACTTCGTCCATGAGGCGCTCATCCGCCGATATGCAGAACTCAATAACAGGTCATCATAACCCTGTAAAATTGTAGAAAGGGAAGTTTTATATGGATATTCAACATTTAGTAGACCGTTTAGAAGATTTGATTGATGAAGGGCGGCATTTACCCTTCAGCAAATTTACGATGATTGATGAGGAACGCGCCCTCGAAATCATTGACCAGATGCGAATCTCGATTCCAGAAGAAATCGAAAAAGCCTCGCGTATTTTGGCACAACGTGACCGCGTATTGGCACAAGCCAATGAAGAGGCGGCGCGTTTATTACAACAAGCCCGCGCCAAAGGTGAAGAAATGCTCACTGAAGATGTCAATGTGCAATCGGCACAAAATATGGCGGCGAATATCATCGAGCAAGCCAATCAAGAAGTGGCGCGGATTAAAGCAGAGGCAGACCAATATATTTTTTCTGTCCTGAGCAAATTGGAACAAACCTTGCAGGGCAATTTGAACACAGTCCGCAATGGTATTAATGCGGTGCGCCAACCCCAACCCCAACCGACCAGCACAACCGTGAATGTGACTGCGCCTGTTAATGACGACCTAGAATTTTCGGCACCGATTGAAGTGGCAGAAGAACAACCTGTTACCAATCAGTCGCGCATACCGGGCATTAGTTTGCGCCGTAGTGGGAAAAATAACGAATAAGGGCGGCAAATGTGCCGTCCTAACGACACTCAAACATAGGCAATTGGGCAAATTTCTTGTACACTTAATCACTGTCTCAGTTCCAAAGTGTACAATATAAAGTTAGGTGTCCCTTGAGCGATTTAGAGAATAACTTCCTCGAATTTAATCCAGAGGATGTCATCAATGTGGAAGTTGTTGAGCATCCTGTCCCTGTGAATGAGAATAGCTTGGCGCGTCGTGTGGCGTTGCAAGTGTTATATGAAGTGGATAGCGCCGACCATCTGGTGGGGGATGTGTTACAGCGCCAAGCCGAAGCCAATGCCTTGCCTGCCCATTTAGGGGATTATTTGCGCGACCTTGTATTGGGGGTCATTGAACATCACCGCACACTGGACAGTGTGATTAAAACATTTGCCCCAGAATTCCCCATTAGCCAAGTTGCGATTGTAGACCGCAATATTTTACGTATCGCCATTTATGAATTTGCTGTTCGGCATAGTGTGGTGACGGGTGTTGCCATTGATGAGGCGGTTGACTTGGCAAAATTATATGGCGCAGATGGGTCATCGCGGTTCATTAATGGTGTGCTTGGTTCGATTGCCGATGACCGCAAACGGCTGAATAAATTGCTCCGCGCCGCCCAAGTGATTGACCATACCGATGAAATAGAAGAAGACGATACAGATTCAGAAGATGATAAATAACGCCCCACCATCAGACAATTTACCACCTGTCCCCATCCCCGATGGCGAATTGCGGATGGGTTTCTTTGACCATCTGAATGAACTGCGTCAACGGCTACTTTGGGCATTTTTTGCGTTCATTGCTGGTACAACAATTAGCATGTTTTTTGCCGATGTTGTATTGCGTTATTTGGTATCGCCCTATGCAGAACGATTGGTTGTGTTGGGTCCAACGGGGTCGGTGGTAACATATTTCCGTGTGGCGCTGATGATGGGTGGCATCATCGGTTTTCCGATTATCTTGTATCAGATTTTATTATTCGTTTTACCCGGTCTCAAAACCAGTGAAAAGCGGATTCTCATCTATTCGTTGCCCCCCGTAATGGTCTTATTCCTCATCGGCGTGGCATTTGCATGGTTTATCCTTGTGCCACCTGCAGTCGGGTTTTTGGCGGGTTTTCAGACGGATATTTTTAGACCCGAATGGAC
>JALONZ010000263.1 GCA_025454675.1 Anaerolineae bacterium
CCAATATAAT
Organism: Anaerolineae bacterium; assembly: GCA_025454675.1. Classification (GTDB taxonomy): domain Bacteria; phylum Chloroflexota; class Anaerolineae; order Aggregatilineales; family Phototrophicaceae. Next base: position 11 of record JALONZ010000263.1, read on the forward strand.
GCCGTACAGACATTTTTTGTCTTTCTAATTCGACTCTGTATAGCAATTCGGATGCCAAGAATAACCAACCAAACGCAAGGCTGACCAACACGGGCAAAATCAGCGCCGATAAAACATCCGTATATAAAAACACATGAAACGCATACGCCACCGCGCCATTCGCCATCATGACGATTGTCAGTTTGCGTTGGCGGATAAGTCCGACCAATAAGCCGAGTATCCCCAACCCGACCCCGCTCTGCGTGAGGTCGGTGATTAGCACCGAATTGACCAGATTAAAATTAGCTTGCAAGCCTTCAGGTGTACTGGGCAAGCCGATGAAACGCGAGGCTTCTGCCCCGATGAATTGTGTCCATACGCCCGCCCATGTTTGGGGTTCACCATACACCCATGCCCCGCCCGCAATCCCGCGCAGATACATATACAGGTATTGCCCGAAGCCGATACACCCCAACAGCAGGCTAATCAGCACCATTTTGGGCATCTCGCGCCGATGTTCCCAGAAATAGGGGAGCATGGCAATCAGCAGGGCGGGTATCATCATGGCGATGGCGCGGTGATGTGCCACCCCAATCCCGCCGATGAACGCCAACCAATACATCCGCCCACGAATCGGATTTTTCCAGAGGGCGATGAGCAATAACAACGCGCCAATCAGCAAGCCGAAGGTGTAAATTTCGGCGATGATATGATGTATCCAAACAGTACGCGCCAATCCGAATATGCCGATGATAACCGCGCTTAACCATGCTTTTTGGGTGTAGTGATAGGCGAGGGTATAGAGCAAGGTGAGCGCCATCATGCCCCAAATGAGCGATGTAATCGCAGGCGCGATGATGGGGCTAATGCCGATGAAGCGCATGATGGCGGTGAGGATATTCCCCAATATCACATACAAGGGGTAGCCTGTGGAATGCAAACTGCCCCATAAATTGAGGACGAGTTGTGTCTCTCCCACATCAATCATGAAATAATGACCCGACCCGTTGGGGATGGTTTGCATGGTGATGGCATAAATCCCAGTTAGGATGAGCGCCACCACCAGCCACGCATAAATTTTTGGTTGTTTGAGGTAATTAATCCAGTTTTTCATGCCCATTAGCATAGCACAGAATGGGCATTTTGGGCATATTTGGGCGCTATTTCACCAAGTCGGGGTGATGCTTCATCAGCCAGTCACGGCGCAAAATGCCCATGAGATGCACATCATAATATGTTCCATCCCGATAGAGTGCCTCGCGGTTTGTCCCTTCATGCACAAACCCGACTTTTTCATATGATTTGATGCCACGCTCATTATAGGCAAAAACATTTAACGTGATGCGATGCAAATTCAGTTCCATGAAGCCAAAACGGACTAATATGCTCATCGCTTCTGTGCCATACCCTTTGCCCCAATCATCAGGGTCGCCGATGAAAATGCCTACCCAGCCATGCCGCGAGGTTGGGTTTTCCATTTCGATGTCACAATTGCCGAGTAAACGGTCATCCTCGCGTAAACGTATGCCAAAATAGTAGGTTTCTTTATCTTTGATAATCGCATCAAGCCATTGTTCATACCGTTCTTGTGTACGTGGCATGGCAACACCACCACTTTTGAGGCGCAAAAATTCTGGGTTGCTATGCCATTTTTTATACATATCTAAATCATCACGGCGAATGGCGGTGAGATAAACCCGTTCCGCTTGTAACAAATTGTCTCTGTAAATCATGGCGCTTTCACCTCTGGATGATGTTTTGCCAACCAATCGGGGCGCAAAATGCCCATGATGTGAATATCGTGATATGTCCCGTCCCGATATAAGGCTTCACGCAACACCGCTTCGCGCACAAACCCGACTTTTTCGTAGGAACGGATGGCGCGGGCATTATACCCAAACACATGCAATTCAATTCGATGTAAATTCACATCCATAAAGCCAAACCGCACCAAGACATTCATCGCATCCGACCCGAATCCATTACCCCATTCAGATGGTTCACCGATATAAATGCCCACTTCGGCATTGCGCGAATTTTGGCTGATGCTAAAAATGGAGCAATTGCCCAATAACCGGTCATCATCTAAGGCACGGATGCCGAATACATATTCATCTTTGCTTTTTGATGCTTCTTCGTACCATTCCAGTTCATTTTCAGTGGTTTTGGGCATGGCAACATCAGGCATGAGCAAACGCAAAAATTCAGTGTTGCTAAACCATTTGTGATAAATGGGCATGTCATCTTTACTGATGGGGGCAAGGCGCACTTTTTCGCCTGTGAGCAAATTGGATGTGTAAATCATAAAAATTTCCTCTCATTATCGTGTGTTTGATGCGGGGATGGCATGATGCAAGTTAGTTTTTTAATACGGGGTATAACCTCACCCCTAAATCCCCTCTCCCAAGCGGAGAGGGGACTTAAAACCGCCCCAAAACGAGGTTTTCTCCCCCTTCTCCAATGTGGAGAAGGGGGTCGGGGGGATGAGGTCAAAAGAATTTTTACACCGTCTTTATTTACTAACCCACATTATGCCGTCCCTACAATCTGATTAATCCGTTTATGGCTATAGGGACATGATATATCACGTCCGCAAGGATATTTCCTAAATCTGCGGTGTCATGTGAATGACGGTCACACCATCCCCGCCTTCGTTGGGATGGGCGGTTTCGACCTTAGAAATGAGCGGGTGACTTTCGATATGTTCACGCACCGCTTTGCGGAGCGCCCCCGTACCTTTGCCATGAATAATCCGCGCAAATGGCAACCCAGAACTATAGGCGGCATCTACATATTGGTCAAGGCGTTCAATCGCCGATTCCACCCGTTGCCCGCGCAAATCGAGTTCGAGTCCGGGCGATTTGACATCGGGGTAATGAATGGTATCCGATTCATATTGGCGCACATGCCCGCGCTTCATCTCGCGTTTTTGGCTTTTTGAGCGTTTTTGCAACTCATTGATGCCCGCCCGCACTTTGAGCGCCCCCACTTGAACGAGTGCGCCGTTGGATTCCAGTTCAATCACCGTGCCTTCAGCGTTTAATGTCTCTAGCCACACCACATCACCCAAACGGGGCGAAAAAACAGGACGCTCCACCGCTTCGGTGACATTGACAATCGGTTGGGTATTATATTGGGCAATTTTTTCGGCGGCTTGCTGGACTGCCATCAATGTTTCGAGTGGCAACCCCGCACGGCGCAAATCTTCGCGCAGGCGTTTGATTTCTTTGCGGAGGTCGGTCATCTCCTCCTCGCTATTACGGCGGGTGCTATTGATAATATCGCGCCGTTCATCCTCAATTTGGTCAAGGCGGGCTTGGAGCGCATCGCGTTGTTCTTCGATTTCGAGTTTGAGCAATGCCAATTCTTCATGTTCTCTGCGGATATTTTCGCGCGTGCGGTGAATTTCATCTAGCAAATCGTCCGCCACCAAATCTTCGATGGCGACCATGCCCCGTGCTAATTCGATAATATCCGCGCTCAAGCCCAAACGGGTGGCGATTGCCAACGCATTGGAACGCCCTGGCAACCCCACAATCAAGCGATAGGTGGGTGCGAGTGTTTCGAGGTCAAATTCCACGCTGGCATTACGGACACCATGCGTCTCCACACTATAAATCTTCAGTTCAGGGTGATGGGTTGTCACCATCGTGGTCACTTGGCGATTGACCAATGTGGTCAAAATGGCGCGTGCCAATGCCGACCCTTCGGCGGGGTCTGTGCCTGCACCGACTTCATCTAATAAGACCAATGATTTTTCATCACAATGGTCTAAAATTTGAATCGTATTTCGCATGTGTGATGAAAAGGTACTCAGAGATTGCTCAATGCTTTGTTCGTCGCCAATATCGGCAAAAATGCCGTCAAAAATGGTCAATTTGGCTTCTTCGGCGGGCAAATGTAACCCACATTGCGCCATGAGCGACATCAACCCGACTGTTTTTAATGAAACGGTCTTTCCGCCAGTATTCGGACCCGTGACGACCATCACCCATGTTTCATCGCCAAATTCAATATCCAACGGCACAACATTGCCTTTGAGGAGCGGATGTTTTGCGCCTTTCAGGTAAATGGTGCTACCCGGATGATTGGGGGTATTGGGGCGTTGCTTAAAGGGGATGAGGACAGGTTGCACGGCGTTTTGTGAATTGGCATAATGGGCTTTGGCAAAAGTCAGGTCAATATATGACAAAACGCCAACGGTATGCACAATATAATCGGTTTGCTCCCCAACTTGGGCGCTGAGGGCGGCTAAAATGCGCCGTATCTCTTTTTCTTCTTCAATCTGAAATTCGCGCCATTGATTATTCAATTCCACTGTTTCGAGCGGTTCAATGAATAGGGTCGCGCCAGATGAGGATGAATCATGTACCACACCCGGAATTTTGCCTTTATGGTCGGCTTTAATCGGCACGACATAACGCCCACTTCGCATGGTGATGATAGATTCTTGTAAATATTGGGCTTTGGTGGGGGTGCTGAGGATGCGTTGCAATTTGGATTGGAGACGTTCAAAGGCAATTTTCAGGTCACGGCGGATAATCGC
>JALONZ010000264.1 GCA_025454675.1 Anaerolineae bacterium
GCTGTTGCTGCTTTTAATTTTTGCGGGCGGATTGGCGTTATTATCCGTTGTAGCGGGTCCAATTATCACCATTGGCGGGTTAGGCGGTTTGTTGATTGGGTTGTATTTACTCACCAACATCAATGCCGCCTTATATGCGTTGGTGGGGCTGATGTTTATGCTCCCCTCTGGCACATTGCCATTTGAAATTGGCTTCACACCGACACTCATGGATGTGTTGATTGGCATCTTTTTGGTGGTGTATCTCACCCAATGGATGACGCGCCAACGTCAAAATTTGCGTCTGACATCGGTGCATGTGCTGATTTTGATGTATATGATGTGGCTGATTTTTAGTTTTGCGCTTGGATTGCGTCACTCATCTATCACATTGACCGCGTTACGCCAATTTGTTGGGACACTGTTGAGTATTGGCATGACATTCATCCTTGTGGATTTGCTCCGTGAGCCTCAACAATTGCGCCGTTTGGTGTTGGTGATACTCATTGCCATCACACTTCAAGCGGTTATCGCAATTGGATTATATCTATTGCCGAATGATGCCGCCAATAGCATTTTGAACCTGTTGGGGCGTATTGGCTATCCGCAGGGGAATGTAATCCGCTATATTGAGCAAAACCCTGCGCTCCCAGAACGTGCTATTGGTACATGGATAGACCCCAATTCGTTGGCGGGGATTGTGGCAATTGCGGCGGTGATGATTGCGCCCCAAGTTTTTGCCAAGCAACCTGTCCTCAAATATCGCTGGCTCACCTTTTTGGCGTTGGGGATTGTTGCGGTGGCGTTGATATTGACCTTTTCACGGTCATCGGTTTTGGCATTTGTGGCGGGGTTGGCGGTGATTGGATTCGCACGGGATCGGCGTTATTTGCCCATTTTGGTGCTGATTTTTGCGGGGGCATTGTTATTGCCACCTGCCCAAGAGTATTTGTATCGGTTTGTGGAGGCGTTTACGGCGCAAGATTTATCCACCCAAATGCGGATTGGCGAATGGACAGATTCATTACGCCTGATTAGTCGTTATCCGGTGTTTGGGGTCGGATTTACAGGCACGCCCGAAATTGATATTTATACCGATGTGGCGAATATGTATTTGATGATGGCGAATCAGATTGGACTGGTTGGCTTGACTTTATTTTTATTGACGATGCTGGGCGTGTTCATCTATGGCGGGGTGGCGTGGGGCAGGGCGAAACGGGATGAGCATTTGGATTCGATTCATTTGGGGTATCATGCCGCGCTGGTGACAGGTTTAATTAATGCCATTGCTGATTTGTATTTTTTCAGGCTGGAATATCAAGGTTCAATCACATGGTTTTGGATGGTGGTGGCGTTGTGCATCGCCAGTTCGCGCCTTGTGATTCAAAACAATCCACGCTTGCAGTGATGCGTAAAATCTTGTACTATTCATCGGCTTGTGATGAGAGTATTGCATCACACATTCTTACTTTCCGCCTCATACAACGCGCCCGCGTGATAATGGGGCATATCCATGGGAAGGAATAATCTAATCCATGAAAAATTCGTATGAAATAACGGTAGTTTTGCGTGTCGATAACAACGAAGATGTCCAAAAAGCCAATTTTGACCAAGTGAAGGCGTGGGTCGAAGCGGGTGGCAAAGGTGTTATCAATAAAGTTGACCCTAATCACTGGGGACGGCGTAAGTTGGCATATGAAATTGATGGTCAACGGGAAGGTCTGTATGTGATGTTCTATGCAGATGTTGAAGCCGATGCCGTCGAAGAATTAGACCGTAACCTCCGCCTTGCCAGTGGGGTGCTTCGCTATTTGATTGTCCGCCCCGACTAATTTAGGGTGAACATCAGCCTCATCATCGTTTACGAGTGTGTTTGGGAATTGAGTCATTATGACACGCGATTTGAATAAAGTGACAATTATTGGTCATGTTGGTCGTGAGCCAGAAATGCGTTATACACCGAGTGGTCGCCCTGTTACCAGTTTTAGTGTAGCAGTACGGCGCACATGGACATCTGCTGAAGGGGAACGGCGCGAGGAAACCGAGTGGTTTAATGTGGTCGCGTGGTCAAATTTGGCGGAGATTTGCAAAACACATTTGAACAAAGGCAGTCGGGTATATGTCGAGGGACGTTTACAGACGCGCGGTTGGGAAGATGAGACAGGGAAGAAACATTTTCGGACTGAGGTCGTTGCTAATGAGATGATTTTGCTGGATAGCCCACGCAATAATCACCCCGAAATTGATTATGGGGAAGGCGATGACGATAGTGGCAATTACGCCTTTTAAGTGATATTGATGATAACGCCATTGTGAGGAGATAAAGCTGTGGCTAAAGATAGAGATTTCGATTTTGAAGAAGAAGAAGAATTAGAAGATGAGGGTGATGGTGGCGGACGCGGACGTGGACGCGGACGCGGTGGTGATGGTGGAGACCGTAAAAATCGTCGTCGTCGCAATAGCTATTGCCCCGAAGGAAAATGTTTTGATTATAAAGATTCTGATGGTCTGCGCCGTTATGTGAGCGAAACGGGCAAAATTAAGCCACGCCGTCAAACAGGCAATTGTGCGCGTTGCCAACGCCAACTTGCCCGTGAAATTAAACGCGCACGCCATTTGGGATTGCTTCCATTCATTAACGCTGGCGACTAGGGCATATCTGTATAGTTATTTTATGGTGGCAGATAGTGGCTACGGACACGATATATCGTGTCCCCATAATCTCCTACAAGCGTGTAGAGAGGCATTCGGCGAAACTGGTCATGCCTCCAAAATTGCTTACAGACCTATTATATCAAGGAGAACGCGATGACAAAACGCGATAAAACAACAGGTTTGCCCAAACCGCCAAAGAAAACTGAGGGTGAAGCAGGAAAATCGCCGAATACCCTAAAAGAATATCGCTCACGGGCAGAGCGTGAATCTGAAATTCAGCGCATTGTACTGATTGGCACAGCCATAGCGATTGGCATTACAGCGTTTGTGTTGGGTATTGCTTTTGTGCTTGACCAAATTATTAACCCCAGTCGTGTGGTGGCTTCTATTGGCGACCAGAGTATCAATGTGCGTGAATTTCAAGAAGAAGTTCGGATTGAACGGGTCATTGATAACCAACTCATTTTGAACGACATCAATTTTTATGTTGAAGCCGGCATTTTTGGCGATGAAGTTGAAGCTGTGAATGCGCTGTATCAAAATGACCCCAATATCCGCGAATTGGTGGATGGTTTCTCTGCCAATGACCAATTCGGCTTGCGGGTGTTGAATACACTCATCGAAAACCGTATCGTGCGCCAAGAAGCGGAAGCACGGGGTATTACGGTCACAGATGAACAAATTGATGAGCAAATTCGGCGCTTATTCCGCTTTGCCCCTCCGGAAGAAACCGACCCCGAAGCTACCCCAGAACCAGAAGTGACACCAACCGTCACCCCAACGCCGTTTGTGTCGCCAACACCCACATTTACGCCACAACCGACCACCGAAGTTCCTGTGACGGCAACGGCAACCTTGCAATTTACCCCCGCGCCCACCATCACCGCATTGCCAACACTCACCCCAGATGAGCAATTGACCGCATTCAATGATGATGTCGAAACACTCTACACACGGATGAGCCGTGACGCTGGTGTGAGTCGTGAACGGGTGCGCCAATATTTTGAAATTTTGGCATTGCGCGAAGCGATTGCCCGCGATATGTTTGGTGAACGCACCACATTGGTGTGGGCAAATACCCGTCATATTATCGTGGATAGCGAAGAAAAAGCCCGCGATATTTATGAAGCTCTGCTCAATGGCGAATCATTTGCCAGCCTTGCCGCCGCCAACGGTACAGACGGCACAGCGCAACGAGGTGGTGAATTGGGGTGGTTGAATACTGAACTGGGTATTGACCCCACCTTTGGCGAAAAAGCCCGCACCTTGCCCATTGGCGAAATTTCTGAACCCTTCCAAACCGATTTTGGTTGGCATGTGATGCAAGTTCGTGAGCGCGAAGACCGCGAAGCCACCATCGATGAAGTGGATTCTGTACTGCAAACCCAATTTAGCGAATGGCTTGAAGAGACACGGAATAACAGCAATTACGAAACATCTGATTTCTGGATTGATTTTGTTCCATCCGACCCACCCTTACGTTTGACCAATAGCTAAAATTTGAAATGACTACCATTAGGGGTTAGAATGAATACCATTCTAACCCCTTTTTTATTGGCTGTGAGGTGTTCTGATGGATTTAGGATTACGTGGTGCGCGGGTTTTAGTGACCGCCGCGAGTGCGGGTTTGGGGGCGGCAACTGCCCGTCAATTCAGTTTAGAAGGCGCGATTGTGGTGATTAATAGTCGCACACTGGATAAATTGCAAGCAACGGCGACTGCTATTAATCATGAGAGTGGTAATGTTGTTTATACAATTGCTGGGGATGTTTCGATACCATCCGAAGCGGAACGCATCGTTAAAACCGCCGCCGATATGTTGGGCGGGTTGGATATTATTGTCACCAATGCAGGCGGTCCCCCCGCAGGCACATTCGATAATTTT
>JALONZ010000265.1 GCA_025454675.1 Anaerolineae bacterium
TAGGCGGTTGCTTTAGGACAATACCGTTAAGATAACGTCAGTTATGGTTAAGGATGTTGGCGTTCAACCCCACCCCCTAGCCCCCTCCCCATTGCATGGAGAGGGGGAACAAAGTCAATTTTCCCTTACTCCCTTCCCCTACGAAGTGGGGGAAGGGTTGGGGATGGGGGTGCTTTTAAGGACTTATTTGTTATCCATAACTCACGTTAACTTGCATTTATGCCGTCCAAAAAATCAAAATATTCTAATCGCATCAATTTTAGACTTGTAAATATAACCGACCACCAAATTCATTGACAAACGCATTATCCAGCTCATCGGCATACCCCGATACAAAATCAATGAGGTCGTCTGTCTCATCCACATCCAACCCCACCACAGGACGCTCACTAAAGACATACACAATATCCTGAAAAACCCCTAATGATGCGCTGGTCATTTGTAAGTTATATTCCAATAAACGCCGATAGAGGGGTAATAAATTGCTTTGGGGCAGGTACATGATGGGCGATAGGACTTGCAAAAAGGTTTTTTCATCGCGCTGAACGATATAAATCTCGATACTGGCAGACCCGCGCCGAAATTCCCAACCATAGCCCTCTTCTAATGCCATTTTTGCTTCTTCTAAATTGACTCCAATTTTTTGCAAGATGACCTCAACATCGCGTACATGACGGTCTAATGGCTTGGTCTCATTTTTATTGCGGTTACGTCCAAACATAAGTTATCCTTTATTTCTTGGCGTGGACATGATATATCATGCCCCTACAAATCCATCTCTACTATTTTTTCGCTTTTTTCTTGGGCTTGCCACAGCGCAAACACACATCTTTATAATATCCCACCCGCGATTGACAATGTTCGCAGGGTGCGACTGTATTTTCGTTATAACGCCACGCCATTTCGGGGGTTGGGAAGCGCCGAATATCTTCGGCATGGGGTAAAACTGCCCCGCATGATTCGCAATAAAATCCACCTTTTATCATGGGTGCGTTGCTCCGTTTGCCACATCGTCCGCAATAGGTGGTATTGGGCGCGAGTAATTCTTGTTGGGTGCGCTCCCATAGCAAGTAGATATGATGAATATGCACCCCAAAATAATAAGATGTGGTTTTGTTGGTGTTTTTGGTCAACATGCCCACCAATAAATTGCTATCATTGAATAAGGGCAATCCACCCGCATCGGGTATGGTATCTATCGTGGTGGGAATCCAATAATGTGCCAATTCATTTTTGGTGACACGATACTTGCCCGTCACCGATTTGCCATAATGCGAATGAGCCACTAACACGCTGTATTCGGGCAAATGGGCATTGCTCACCGATGGGAGTAGGTGCTGAATTGTTAAGCCCGTATCCAAAAAGACAATATCGGCATCGGCATAAGCACGGATGACTTGCGCTTCCACCTCTTGACGTTCATCTAGTTGGACCCGCACCATTTGCTCGCCACTGACGACATAGCGTGTCGTGACAACCACGCCCTCTTTATTGATGAAAAAGCCCGTCCCGCGTCCGTTGCGTACCCCACGAATGCCGACAGTGCGATAGAGCGCATTGGCGTTTAGGGTTGGTTTGGGCGTTTGTGGTTGTTGAATCGGTTGGGGTTGTTCGATGGGAACATGAACGGGTTGTGTCATTTGGGGTGGTGGCGGTTGGTACATGGGCGGTGGCGTGATTTCGATTTGGGGCGTTGTGGTGTATAGGGGCGGGGTAGGGGGCAAGTCTACAGCCATAAGATGGTCTATACGTAGTTGTGTATCGGTGTTGGTGGGGTCAGCTTGCAATGCTTCTTGATAATAATTCAATTTGGACTGATTGTTATCGGTGGTTTCTGCCAACCAGACCAATGCACTAGCGCGTTCATAGCCTTGTAAATTGCTATCACGCAATGCGATGCGTAAAAATCGCGCTCCCTCATCAATTTTTCCTTGTCGGATGGCTTCAATTCCCTTAAAAACATCTATCATACTCATATTGATTTTCCAAAGGATAATTCCCGCACATAATTATAATCTTGTTTTATCATGATTAGCCGAATATTGCCACCGTAGTGATTAAAAATTCCACCAAATCGCTGTGTTTAGTTGACTCTATACCCGCGCATCGCTATAATCTGAAATAGCAAATTGCATTTGGCGCAAAATACAACAATCTGTGTTAAAATAACGAAGATGAATAAGCGAGCAAGTGTATTTAGTGGAGTCTTGAAGAGTTTTAGGTAGGGGGCTTTTATGCCACTTCATGGAAATTTAAGAGATTTTAGTGCCACACAAGTGTTTAACCTGATAAATTTATCGGGGCGGACGGGGACGCTCACCATTTTTGAGGGCATCCCGACTGGTGAAAAAGATGGCATGGATAAAGAGAAAGAAGCCCCTGGTGCAGAGAAGGCGAAAGTCATCTTTAAGACAGGGAAACTCGTCCATGCGTTGCTAAGCGGACAAGCCAATGATTTAATCGCGGTGTTGAATAAGGCGGGCAAATTGACCGACCAACAAGCGACGATTATGCGTGACCGCGCCAAAGGGACAGGTGATAAAGCCCTTGCCATGCGCCTGATTGGGGCGAATTATGTGAGTCAGGGCGATATTGTCAGCAGTATCCAACAATTTGTGCTGGATGTGGTGTATAATCTCATGTCGTGGCATAGTGGACCCTTTCGGTTTGATGATAATTCCTTGCCCCAAGAAGACCGCATTTATGTGCCGATTGACCTTGAAAATGTTATCATAGAGGGTGCAAGGCGCTTGAAAAAGGATGAGGAATTGCTATCAGCAATCCCGAATCTGGATGTGGCACTCAAATTTCCAGAAAATCCCAAAGAAAAATTCAAAGGGATTCACCTGAGTGTTGAGGAGTGGCGTGTGGTATCATTTGTGAATCCCAAAAATACCATTCGTGCTATTGCCAAAGCCAACAATATGTCTGATATGGAAATTCGGCGTATTGTGTATATGCTAGAACAGGCGGGATTAGTCGAAATTATCGCGCCTGCGGCTGGAAGTGCCAGCAAATCGAGTTCAACATCAAGTCGGCGAGCGAAGGCACAACAACCTATTAAGAAAGATGTCGTGTCTAAATTGATTGATAAGATTAAATCTATTTAGGCTGGTTATCATGCAAACCGTTATTCTTTTATTCGGCATTATTTACGGAAAGCGGGTAAATTATGCAAACTGTTAAAATGGTCATCACTGGTCCATTCAGTTCTGGCAAGACCGAGTTCATTCGTTCCATCTCTGAAATTGAGGTCGTTTCTACCGAGCGCGAAATCAAAGAAGATACCGCCGAGCGTAGCGAAAAAGACCAAACCACAGTGGCGATGGACTTTGGGCGTATTACCGTTGATGATGATTTGGTGTTGTATCTGTTTGGTACACCCGGTCAACGGCGTTTTGACTTCATGTGGGAAATTTTGGCAGAAGGGATGTTGGGGTTCATTGTCATGGTGGATAGCACCAAGCCCGAAACCTTCCGCGAAGCCAAAAGCATTTTAGAAACCTTCCGCGCTTATGCGCCAACCCCCTATGTGGTGGCGGCGAATAAACAAGACCGCGAAGACGCATGGGCACCCGAAGATTTGCGTTTGGCGCTCCGTATTGAGCCAAGTGTCAAGTTGCTTCCCTGTGTGGCGCGTGACCGCGAAAGTGTGCGCGATGTGCTTTTGGAACTGCTCTATACCATTTTGGAAGAAATGGAAATGGATTAAATCTCACAAGGGGAAGCTATCCCCTTGTGTTTGATTATTGAACCATCTCTTGATTATCCTTTTTGATTGATGATTAAGGCGGTTTTCCTTTGCCTACATTAGTAACAGAGCAAGGAATTGTTCATTATGAGACCTATGGGCGCGGGCGACCTGTGATATTGATGCACGGTTGGTTGGGGTCATGGGCTTTATGGCGTGATACCATCGAAGTGTTGGGTAAAGAATTTAAGACTTACGCCCTCGACTTTTTTGGTTTTGGCGAATCGGTAGACCGTGAAGCCAATTTCACTGTCGAAAACTATGTGAATTCTGTCAATCAATTTATGGATAAACTGGGTATCGTCAAAGCACCTCTCATTGGGCATTCAATGGGTGGCACGGTCTCATTGGCGGCAACGGTGCGCTATCCCGATAAAGTGGTGAAAACTGTCGTAATTGGGTCTCCTATTCAAGGTAAATCGTTAAATTTACTCCTCAAGTTATCGGGGTATCGTGGGTTAGCCAGCATTATGTGGACAACCCCCGCCTTGCTCAAATTGTTCATGCGCGGTTATGGCTATTTTATCGCTAAAGACGGGCGCAAAATGGGCAAGATGTTGGTTGAAGATGTGTCTAAAATTTCACCCGATTCATTTTTCAAAAGCATTGGAACACTCCGTCAAACCGACCTCACCGACCAATTACATCAGGTGACGAAGCCCGTTTTGGGGGTTTATGGTCGGACAGACCAAATTGTGCGCCCCAGCCAATTTAAGGTGTTGCAACAATACTGCCCAACCAGCAAAATCGCATGGTTTGAAAAATC